>JAZNGL010000113.1:0-14479 GCA_045576435.1 Clostridia bacterium | reverse complement strand
TATTAAATTTTGTCTAAACTTTTGGGTTCACTTCATTTCGAGAACGGAATTTCTTTATTCATCAAATAATGTTAACTGCTCATTTCCCGTATCCTCAGCACGAATAAACGCGCCCTTTGCGGGAATATTTTTTGTTCTGTAATATTTGAGTTCTTTAAACGCAACCTCATCAACTAATTTCACATCAACCATTGTGCTTCCCTTTTTAGAAATCATAACACTCACGCCTTGTGAATTTTTGGTTGTTTTTGGTGCAATCTGCTCAGTGTTGAACACAAGAGCCTTTCCAATATTACTGAGGGCCACAAGCTCCGTATCCTCTTTTATGAACAAAATTTTAGAGATTGGCGATGCAAGTGAATAGGCATTTGCAAGTTTTTTTCGATTTAGCTTTGTTGCATAGCTTGAAAGCTCAATTTTCGCAATCTTTCCATTTTCAAAGCAAAACAAAACATATCCCGAAAAGTCGGTTGTTGCAACCATTCCAACAACACGCTCACCCTCACTCATGGACAACAGATTGGGCATATATTCACCAAGCTGGCTCGCTTTACAATCAGGAATCTCGTGTGCTTTTATTTTATAAACCTCACCCGAGCTTGAAAACGCCAGAATTTCTGCAATATTTTCTGTTTCAATGCATTGAATTATCTCATCGTTTTCTTTAACCTTCTGTTCACCACTGAACCTGAGCGAAAGGAGAGAAATTTTCTTAATATAATTATCCCGTGTTCTGAATAGCTTAATTGGAAAATTCTCAATGTTTTCCTCTTCCGCTATTGCTTCTATTTCATTCTCAAAAACAATTCCGCTCTTTCGTTCCGTGCCGAACTTCTTGGAAATATCCTTTAACTGTTTCTCAATAATCTTTTCAATCTTTTTGCTGTTTTCGAGTGTGCTTTTTAATTCACTAATCTCTTCAATAAGTGCCTCGATTTCTGATGTGCGCTTTAAAATGTATTCCTTGTTAAGATTGCGAAGCTTGATTTCAGCAACAAATTCCGCCTGAATCTCATCAATATCAAAGCCCTTCATGAGATTTGGAACAACCATCTGTTCCTCCTCTGTTTCGCGCACAATCTTAACCGCCTTGTCAATATCAAGCAAAATCTTTTCAAGACCCTCTAAAAGATGCAATTTTGCACTCTTTTTATCAATATCATAACGAATACTGCGCTTAATACAGTTTTTCCTGAATCTCAGCCATTCGCAAATAATATCATTAACACCAAGCACCATTGGCGAGCCTTCAACCAAAATATTGAAGTTGCACCCAAAGCTATCCTGAAGCGGAGTGCTTTTGAATAATTTCGCCATGAGCTTTTCAGGGTCCGTTCCTTTTTTAAGGTCTATCGTCACCTTAAGGCCATTCAAATCGGTTTCGTCACGAACATCCGAAATCTCTTTCAGTTTGCCGTTTTTAATAAGCTCAATGATTTTTTCTATAATCGCCTCAACCGTTGTTGTGTATGGAATTTCGGTGATATCAATGCAGTTTGCTTTTTTATCAAACTTATATCTTGCACGAATTTTAAAAGAGCCTCTGCCGCTCGAATATATTTCACGAATCGCTTCATTTTCATATAATATTTCGCCACCCGTTGAAAAATCGGGAGCCTTCAGAACATCGGTTATGTCAGCATTTTCATCCCTCATGAGCTTTATTGTTGCCTCGCAAATCTCGCTCAGATTAAAGCTGCATATGTTTGACGCCATTCCAACCGCAATACCCTGATTTGGATTAACCAGAATATTAGGAAAGCTAACAGGGAGCAATGTCGGCTCCTTCATGCTTCCATCATAGTTATCAACAAAATCAACTGTTTCTTTGTCGATATCTTTAAAAACCTCCGAGCAAACGCCCGCAAGCTTAACTTCGGTATATCTTGATGCCGCATATGCCATGTCACGCGAATACTGACGGCCAAAGTTTCCCTTTGAATCCACCAAAGGATGCAAAAGTGCCTGATGTCCCTCGGTGAGTCTCACCATGGTTTCATAGATTGCCGCATCGCCATGGGGATTCAGCTTCATTGTCTGCCCAACAACATTCGCCGATTTCGTTCGTCCGCCATTTAAAAGTCCCATTTTATACATGGTATAAAGCAATTTTCTGTGTGATGGCTTAAATCCGTCAATCTCAGGAATTGCTCTCGAAATAATAACACTCATCGCATAAGGCATATAGTTGTTTTCAAGCGTTTCGGTTATCTGTTGTTTATCAATAATCGGGCTTTTTGCCATGCTCTTTGTCCCCCTTTCTCTACATTACATCCGTCATCTCAATATATTTATAGCCATTTTCTGCTATATGTTCCTTACGCCCTGCAAGATTATCCCCCAGAAGCAGTTCAAACATTTCAAGAGTTTTTTCTGCATCATCGGGCATAACCTTAATAAGACGCCTTGTTTCAGGATTCATTGTTGTTTCCCACATCATCTCAGGCTGGTTTTCACCAAGACCCTTGCTTCGTTGGATGGTGTATTTCTGCCCCTCAAGCTTTTTGATGATTTCTGCCTTTTCCTTCTCGTCAAATGCAAAATAAGTCTTGTTTTTCGCAGTAATCTCATAGAGCGGGGACTCCGCAATATATACATATCCCTTTTCAATTAGCGTTGGTGCCAAACGATAGAGCATTGTTAAAACGAGTGTCCGAATCTGGAAACCGTCCACATCGGCATCGGTGCAGATTATAATTTTGCTCCATCTCAGATTGTCAATATCAAACGAGCTTAAATCCTTGTTGTGCTTACTGCTTATCTCAATTCCGCAACCCAGAACCTTCATCAAGTCAATAATTATATCACTTTTAAAAATTCTGTCATAATCTGCCTTAAGGCAATTTAAAATCTTACCTCGGATTGCCATGATTGCCTGGAATTCACTGTCACGCCCAAGCTTACACGAGCCGAGAGCAGAATCACCCTCCACAATATAAACCTCTCGTTTATTAAGGTCTTTGCTTCGGCAATCAACAAACTTTTTAACGCGATTGAGGGCATCCATCTTGCCGTCAAGCTTTTTCTTTATGTTTGTTCTTGTTCTTTCGGCTGTTTCACGGCTTCTTTTGTTTATGAGCACCTGCTCAGCAATCTTTTCGGCATCAAGCTTGTTCTCAATAAAATATACATCAAGCTGTTCACGCAAAAACTCCGTCATAGACTCCTGAATGAACTTGTTTGTGATTGCCTTTTTTGTTTGATTTTCATAGCTTGTCATGGTTGAAAACGAATTGCTAATCAAACACAAGCTATCCTGAACATCCGTGAACAAAATCTTAGACTCGTTTTTCGTATATTTTCCGTTTGCCTTCAAATATTTATCAATCGCATAAACAAACGCATTTCTAACCGCCTTATCGGGCGAACCGCCATATTCCAAAAAGCTGGAATTGTGATAATATTCAATCACATTAACATCATTATTAAAGCAAAAAGCAAAGCTCATCTTAACTTTATAATCTTCTTTATCCTCACGGTCACGTCCGCGACGTTCTGCTTCAATATAATGAATTGCCGTTTTTTCCTTATCGTCCGAAAGCTCCTTTAAATAGTCAATAATTCCGTTGTCATAATAGAATTCATATTGCTCAAAAATTCCGTCCTCAACTTCATCACAAAGCACAAACTTCACACCCGAGTTCACAACGGCCTGTTTTTTCATGGTGTCGAGATAATATTCCAGAGGGATATTAACATCAGTAAAAACCTCAGTGTCAGGCTTCCACTTGATTTTTGTTCCGGTGTGCTTATGCCTGAACGGTGTTTTTATAAGCCCACCAACATTCTCACCCTTTTCAAAATGGAGTTCAAACTTGTTTCCGTCACGCAAGACCTCAACATCCATATATTCTGAGCTATATTGAGTTGCACATGTTCCAAGACCATTCAAGCCAAGACTGAACTCATAGTTTTCGCCCGAATTATTCATATATTTTCCGCCCGCATACATCTCACAAAAAACGAGCTCCCAGTTAAATCTATCTTCACGTTGGTTATAGTCAACAGGAATTCCGCGTCCCTGGTCCTCAACTTCAACCGATTTATCAAGAAATCTGCGCACAGTGATTAATTTGCCGTATCCTTCACGGGCCTCGTCAATTGAATTTGAAAGTATTTCGAAAACAGAATGTTGGCAACCCTCAATTCCATCAGACCCAAAAATAACGGCAGGGCGCTTACGCACTCTGTCGGCACCCTTAAGTGCAACAATGCTGTCATCATTATAACTTTTTGCGCACATCTTTAAGAACACCTCCATACACAAAACTATATACAGTAATTTTACATCCAAATATCCACAATATACAGTATACCAAAAAATTTATTTGATGTAAAGTATATTTTAACATTTTTTCAAATTATTGCTCAAAAAAAGAGTCGCAGTTAAAAAACCGCGACTCTTGAATATGTTAATTTTACGAAATTCCGTTATATTTACCCTCTTCACAGAACTTCTTCATTGCATTCACAACAACATCCTTATCCTCACGATATGTCATTCCATACCAACGGTCAGGGCTTCTGAGAACCTCAACAGTTGCCTCACCGCTCTTAATTAAGCCGTCAACCATTATCGGGATAAGATATTCATCCTTCATAACATCCTTATCACGCTTAAAGTTTTCAAACTCGCGGTCAAGAAAGTCAAAAATCTCGGTTGTGAAACCCCATAAATTCATCGAAACAATGGTATCCTTAGGAAGCTCAACAACCGTTTCACCGTCCTCGCAGTATTCATAGCCCTTGATTCCTTTTGTTTCCCTTATGGCCTTCAAATATCCATCCTCAACACAACAAACGCCACGTGTAACTGTTCCGTTTTCAGTTGTTGTTTGACCCAAATCATAAGCAACCATCGCAAAATCACTACCTTTTGCGGTCTGCAAAAACTTATTGATTTCAACATATGCACTCTTTCCATAATAGTCATCGGCATTTATGATTGCAAAAGGTGTTTTAACCTTATCGCGACAGCACAAAATTGCATGAGCTGTTCCCCAAGGCTTAACTCTGCCCTCAGGCAAGCTTTCCATTTCCTGAAAAACATAATCAACGTCTATATATTTTTTAACACGATTACCAACAATCCTGTTAAAATCCTCTTCCATTTCTTTCTTAATAACAAAAACAACCTTATCAAAGCCTGCTTTTTTGGCATCATATGCTGAAAAATCCATTAAGAATTCACCATTTGGGCCAACAGGCTCCATCTGTTTCAAGCCTCCAAAACGACTTCCCATTCCTGCCGCCATAACAACCAGAGTGGTTTCCATAATAATCTACCCTTTCTTGATTAATTTTTTTTATTAAAACGGATAAAACACCCGCCATTTTATACAAAAATTTCTGATGTTCTGTCTGCAATCCCCGTAAAATATGCAAGAATAACGCCATAATTTGTAACAGGAATTTTCTTCTCCTCAAATAACTTTAATCTGTTTTGAATTTCACGCTTGTTTATCATGCAAGCGCCACAATGAATAACCAATTTATATTTTTCAATATCATCAGGGAAATCATATCCCGTAAAATAAGTTAGTTTTAGTTCTTTACCCGTCTTTTTTCTGAGCAAGTTCGGGATTTTAACCCGTCCTATATCCTCATGGGTTGTGTTGTGCGTACAAGCCTCCAAAAACAACACTTCATCGCCATCTTCAAGATTTGAAACCGCTTTCACGCCCTCCAGAAACTGTCTGATATCTCCCTTTTGATTTGCAAGAAGCATCGAAAACGAGGTTAGCGGAATTTCACGCGGAACAATTTCACTCACCTCACGAAACGCTTGCGAATCCGTCACAACCAAGTTAACCACAGGCAACTCATCGAGCGCCTCTTTCAATTTGTCCGGCTTGACAACAGTTGCTTTTATCCCGTTATCAAGACAGTCCCGAAGTGCCTGCACTTGCGGCAAAATCAGTCTTCCCTTCGGTGCCGCAGCATCAATAGGTATAACCATAACCACATTGCTTCCTTCATTTAGAATATTACCAAGCAATGTTTCATCATCGCATTCTTGTTTTTTTAGTTCCTCAACCATTTTTCCCCTGAGAGCTGCTAAATCTTTATCTTTATAACCTCTCAGGAATATTGCATTTTTATTTTTCTTCTCAGCTTTTGAAATTGCTTCGTCGGTTGCAACATCGCACTTCGTATAAACTTCAATTATTGGAACATCTGCCTCAAACGCTGAATCTTCATCAAGCAAAACATCTTTAACATATATTATCAAGTCTGCACGCTTTAAAACATCGTCTGTTTTCTTGATTCTCTTCTCGCCAAGCTCGCTATCGTCGCCAAAACCTGCTGTATCAATAAACGCAACCGGTCCAAACGGAATAAGCTCTGCGGTTTTGATAACGGGATCAGTTGTTGTTCCGCAGAACTCCGATACGATTGACACATCCTGCCCCAAAAGGGCATTAAAAAGAGTCGATTTCCCCGCATTTGTTTTTCCTATTATTGCAATATGTTTTCTAAGTGATACGGGTGTTTTTTCCATGTTTTTCTGCTCTCCTTCTAAAATCACAAAAGCAATGTAACTGCTTCGTTTTCTATCTCAACACAAGCTTCTTTTTTTGCTCCGCCAAACTCTCCGTCAAGAGTCCAGGGAACCGGCGTTTTTGCATCGAAGCTGACCTTTTTAGTTTTGAACACCCGGAAAATATCCGTACTGAAATCCTGCATGAGAAGATGCGCAATAAGATCCTGAACCTCCATCAATGTTTTAGGTCGCCTGATCAGAATCACCTCAAACAAGCCATCATTCAATTGAGCCTTAAACGCCTTTTCCGCTTTAAACCCACCTAAATAATTTGTGTTTGATATCATTCCGAAAATAAACTCATCTTCAACCTCATCTTCATCACAGCAAACCTTCATCTTATATGATTTAAGGTTATATAGCTTTTTTATTCCCTCAAGAAAATACGCCGTTTGTCCCAGAATATTTTTATTTTGTTGCGGAGTTTCATATGCCACATCGGTAAACGCTCCAAACGCCGCAACATAAACAAAGCTTTTGTCGTTAAAATAGCCTATATCATATTTATAGGTTTTTCCCTTTGCAATGTTTTTAGCCGCAACAACAAGGTTTTTCGATATGCCCAGATTTGATGCAAAATCATTTGTTGTTCCGGTGGGAATATAACCAATCGGCGGTCGATTTTCTGAAGGAAGCTCCATTATTCCGCTAATTCCTTCATTAAGAGTTCCGTCACCGCCTGCAATCACAACCAAATCGAATTGGTTTCCTTTTTCTTTTATTATTCTGGAAGCATCGCCCGCACATTGAGTTGGATAACTATTAACCAGCCATCCGTTTTTGGTGAATATATTAATTATTTCATATAGCTTGTTCTTGACAACACCTTTTCCCGAAATTGGATTGAAAACAAAAAGTAACTTATTTTCCATAACAACACCCCAATTCCAAAATCAAATTCCAAATATCTTTTTTAGCGCCTTGCTAAGTCCTGCATCATCAACTTTTTCTGTAACAAAATCTGTAATCTGCTTAACCTCATCAATCGCATTTCCCATTGCAACACTAATTCCTGCACGTTCAAGCATTTCCATATCGTTTAAACTGTCTCCAATTGCAATGCTCTGTTCCATCGGCAAGCCAAGAGCATCCATAACAATCTCCATCCCCACCGCTTTGTTGCAATCGTCAAACAAAATTTCACCATATTTATCGTGTTGGATACTCCTATATTCATCGCCCAACAGTTCAAGCAAATCATCCGGAATTTTTCCGGGAATGAACAACTTAAGAATTGAAACCTTTTCTGTTAAAACCTCCTCAAATGTTTCAGCATCAAGCTCAATCCAATCATCCTCAAGATTTTCAATGACGCTCTTGAAAAAATATATATTTTTATCGCCCTCAAGCAGACCCTTTGCTCCGCTCTCAAAAAAATATCGGCAGACTTCTTTAATTTTCTCATGCGGAATTACCTTTTTGAATAAATCCTCATCACCAAGCTTAACATAAACGCCCGCCCCCGCAACAATTCCATCAAAATTCTCAGGAAATCCAACTTGCTTTGGGATGTGCGCCGTTGTCCTCCCCGTGCTTAAAAGCACTTTATGGCCAAGTCCACGAAGCTTTTTAATCGTTTCAAGATTAGCTAGCAATGCCTCCTGCGACTTTCCCATGAGGGTTTTATCAATATCAATAAAAACCGCATATTTTTTGTTTTCAATCGTCATTTTTTTCTCCTTATTATCAAACTAATATACACCGCTTTTATTATGCCATCATAGATTTAATTTATAATTCAGATGTCTCTTATTTTTGACTATACTCATTATATTTTAACTATAACATATTTCTTCTTAAAATTCAATGATTTTAGAAAATTAAAGTTATATGCAAAATAAATCTGTAAATTACAATAACCATCAGACGAATCACCGGATGCTTCATAAAATTCTCTGTCTTTCAAGAGTGAAAGCAAAAGTTCTTCAATGGTATATTTTTTCCATAATATGCTACTTACAATTCCATTTCGTGTGTGCTAAATTCCATCCATAATATGTGCATTACGAAGGATTGGGTTCTTAATCTTATTTTGCACCAAATACGCCTGTTTTTCAAAATCATTTTCAAAGGCATCGATAATCTTTTGGTTTTTCAACTCAATCGCAACTAATTCGCATATTTTTTCAATAACCTCAATTTTTTGTTTTGCTTCCGCAGAAGAATTCACCTGACCCATAACGTCAACAAGCATTATTTCAAGTTCCGATAATTTCCCTAGCTCTCTCATGCCTCTATATGCCCACTTATAAAATGGTTCATATTTATTATTAATTAAATAAACAAGTGAAATTGCATGCTTAACAAATTCAAAAGCACATAGTTGCGTAGCACCTTTTTCATTTCTTGAAATACACCTATTATAATTATAAAGTCCCGTCTGCACCATCATAATCATATGTGCTGCAATCTTTTTAAGACGAACATCCTCGGGATATCCAAGTAATAGTTCCTCTCTTATCCTTGAAAACTCACCAAGTTTATCGCAGAAAACCTTACCGTTACAAGCTGTTGCAAGCGAAAAAGACGGAATATATAACCACTGTTCAAGCGATTTTGGTGTTGATGGCGTTCCTAAAAAACTGTTATAAAACTCATCAATCAGCATAACACCATGTCGATTTCCCCCAACAGGTGAAAGCTGTTGTCTTTTATACCCCTCATATTCTTTTGGAAGCTTTGAATACATGCGTTCTAAGCGAAACCCAAAGCTTTCATAGTCTTCCTTCGTCAACCAAAGACAAAATCCCGGCTCAAAATCATGATCGCAAGAAAGTTCATCATCAAACCCAAAACACTCTGAGCCTTGTCCAACGAGACCAACGGCAATTCTATCCGCCACGTTTGAAAACTCTTTATCTATCATTTCTTTGCCGTATTCCAGATAAAATTTCTCAGAAAGTTCAAGCCCTTTCATAAATCTCCCTCGCCTCATCTCTTAATTTCTTTGCAAAAACAAAATATCCAAAATAGCTGAACGATGGTGCACATTTCTCGCAAACAAACGCATAATAAGAGTTATGCTTAATTCTGCCGTCTTGCAATATTTCTTCAGCTTTTTTTAAACATTCTTCAATTTCTTCGCACAGTTCTCCTTGCCATTCATCATATAAATGCGCAAGATTTACATATGAAACTGCACTATCAAGAAGTCCTTCCATGCTTTTGCTCGTTATTCCTATTGCTTTTTCATAAAGCTCTTTTGCTTTATCATAGTTTTTAATATCTCCAAGCGTTGTTGCATAATTATTATAAAGTGCGGCATATCTGAGGTCGCTTTGAGGAAGTCCTTGTTTCTGATATATTTCCTCCGCCTTTTCATAAAACAAAACCGCTTTCTCCGGATTATTAAAAGCATTACAACTGGTTGCCAAATTTATAAAAATTGTTGCACCTGAAATTGTGCTTTCATTGTTTGTTAGCTTAAGAAGTTCTGCCGCTCTCGTTATTGCCATCTCACCATTTTCTTTATCTGCAATTTTTCGATATAATCCAAGCATTTCATTAACAATCGATAATTCACCCGACAAATCATTGTTGCGCATAGCTTCATTTTTCCAATATTCAAGAAGCTTTTTTGCTCCTGATAAATCATTTTTATCAAAAAAGCCATCGAGTTTTTCAATAATCCTTCGCAACGGAACAGGCTTGCCCTCTTGATTTATTTTATTGCATTGTGAGCATTCAAAATCAACTTTTAAAATTTCAATATTTTCATCAAAATTCATACTATGTCTCCTGTTACGTGTATTTGTTCATTTTAACTAATTTCATTTTATCACAAAACATCGGAAAAAGTAAATAGGATTGACCGTTTTTGTCAATCCTATTTCAAATAAATCTTTATGTATTTTTATTGTCTTTTATTGTAGTTTTGACATAACAATATCTGCTAACTCATTAGATTTTGCTAATAATCCATGTGGATGATGCCCCTGAGCTTTTCTGGGTATAATGGTTAACAAATCCATATTTTCAGAATATGCTTCTTCCAACAATTTACCATTTGAAAAATACTTAACCGTCATATCCTCTGTACCATATAGCATAATCACAGGAAATCTTTGCTCAATCAGCTTAGGAACATTGTTTATTGGATTTTCTTTCAATGTGAATATATCACACCTTTTCACGCCGGGATACGCAACCTCGAATTCATTTTTCCAGATACCGGCACATTTCTCGTCATTGTATCTGCCGGGCCAGTCCAGAAAATTAAGAACAGGTGCATCAATAACCAAACAAGATACATATTGCGGGTAATAACTTGAAAAATTAACTGCCTGCGCTCCGCCACAGCTCATTCCAACCAAAACGCATTTGCAATCAAGGTTATATTTTTTTGAAACATGTTCAATAAATTTTGCCTTTCTGTCACAGTCCTCACGTGTGGCAAGTCGGGTTCTGGTTTTTAGGTGAATAAGATGAAAGCCGCGTTTCAACAGCTCGATTTCAAGCTCAGGAAAAGCATTCCAATATTCTGTTTTCAAAACAATTTTACCATTTTGATTTTCTTCAGGTTTAACCACAATCCCATCTGTACCATCAAATTCAAACGTTTCCATTTCAAAGCCATAAAATAAATTATCGTTTGCCATTTTTAAACACTCCTTCAAAATAATAATTTACTTTTTTTCAAAATAAACACCATAATGTGCTTTAATTTCTCTTCCCTTACAGAATTCGTTAAAGTCCCATGATAATCCTGCTTCTTTAAGCCTCTCAATTTGTGCCATGCTTGCAAGCGGATAACATATATCAAATTTTTCAAGGAATTTAGGGTCTTTCTTGGTTAGCCCCTCTTGAACACTTGGCACCAAATCATGAGCTTCAATTCTAACACCCTTTGCTATTGCTAAAAAGTCAACGATATGCATTAAGAATTTACGCTCTAATTCTGCATATTCAGGTTTTCCCGATAAGTTTGTCATTTCCGTGGGGTCAGTTTCTCTGTCATAAAGATAAGATTGTCCTGCAAACGGATAATATATATACGTATAACGCTTATCAACTATAGTTTTAGAAGAGTCGCAGAATTCACTCATATTAACTTCTCTTTCAGGAACCGTTCCTTCTGCAAGACCAATCACAGAACGTGATACGCCAAATCTTGCGTTATCACCCACAACATCCAGAACCGTTGCACCAATATCCAGATTGCCACATAACGCATCACAACGTGTCCCGGATTTAAGACGTGGATGATTTGAAACAATGAGCGGAATAAACAGTTGTGTTTTATATGGCCATGGCCCTTTTGTTAAAACATTGTAGTCATTATCCACACTTCCATGGTCTGATGAGAAAATAATTGTTGTATTTTCATAAACGCCATTATCTTTAAGCGACTTCACAATTCTTCCCACAAGAGCATCAACTTCCACAATCATCTCACAATATGCACGACGCATTTCCATTCTTTCCTCAGTCATCGATTCAGGGTCAACTAGTGCTTCATGCGGGTTAAGATATGCACGGCGGTATTTTTCAACATCGCCAATATCATCACGAGTAGAGTTTATAAGTGGTGGAATTTTGTTAATATCAACAGTGCCCTCAACCTCTTTAGGTGAACGAAGCGGTCCATGAGGTTCATGCAATCCGCAATATAAGAAGAACGGTGCACCCTCTTTCTCAGGAGCTGCTCCATTTGGTGCTTTTCCTGTTTTAACATAGCTATCAATAAAGTCTGTTGCTCTATCTGTTGCCCAACGGTCAAAATGATCTTCTTCCGAATATTTATACTGCAATCCATCAGCAGCAAAAGGTGTTGTTGCTTCGGGATGTCTGGATTTTAGGAAATCCATATATTTTTCACCGTCACAACAATCCTTATATGCCGGAACAAAGTCAAAAGGCATCAAATATTTAAATCCTATTCTGTTTCCTGCAGGAGCATGGTCTAAACATCCTGTTGCCGCCGTCATATATCCTGCCTCATTAAGTCTTTCAGGAAGATATTTTATGCCATCTCTGCAAGGGATATCATTTGTCCATCCTCCATGTCCCGAAACAAATTCCCCTGTCATTATAGAGGCTCTGGCAGGTGCACAAACAGTTGATGCTGTTATTGCATTATCAAATGTAACACCATTTGCTGCAAGTGCATCAATATTTGGGGTTGGTATAAAATCCGCTCCATATGCATTTAAAAAATCAGGTCGTAGTTGGTCGCACAATATCATCACAACATTGCGTCTTGAATCACTGGCATTTCCCATTTTATTTACCTCTCTTTATATATTTTTATAAATTATTTTTCTTGCAATTTTATTAAATTCTTCTCCGCAATTATCCAAAAAATCACGATAACCACAATATGAATCTGCTTTAAAACAGCATATTTCTTTTTGCATTCGTTTACAATTCCCGCCACAAAAAGAACTATATCGGCAAGCCTTACAAAGCTCAGGCTGATTATGCGAACGGTTCAGGAATTTTTGCACCTGCTCATTCCCCAACAGTTGTGAAACAGTCTGTTCTTTTAAATTGCCCAACCTATATTGGTCAAGACAATAAAAATCGCAAGGATATACGCTGGCATCCGCTTCCACAACAAACTGCGGTTGGCAGATTCCGTTCATTCCACATGATGTTGGTATACCAAGCACCATAAAATTCACAATATCTTCAAACAACTTTATGCTTATGTATTTTCCATGTTTATAGGCATCATACCAAAGCCTGAAAATTTGAATATAGAATGAAGCGAAGCGTTTTGGAGATAGCTCATAGGATGAATTTTTTCTCTCATCCAATTCGCCGAGGCAAGGTGTGAACTGCACATATCTGATTCCCAACTTCAAGAGCCTGTTCCACACTTTTTGCGGAAACCTGGCAACCTCGTTTGTCAGGGTGCATAAAACATTATATTCCACTCCATGCTTTTCTAAAATATGAATGGCATCCAGAACCTTTTTATAAGTGCCCATTCCTTCTGCATCTAATCTTGCATTGTCATGACACTCAGGCAGAATATCAAGAGATATTCCCACCAAAAAATTATTTTCTTTCAGAAATGCTCCCCAATCTTCATCAAGCAATATTGCATTTGTCTGGATTGCATAAGTCACCTTTATACCTTTTTCCCATTTTTTAACTGTTTCTATAAACTCTCTGAAAAAAGATAGTCCGGCAAAAGTTGGTTCGCCGCCTTGGAAAATAAAGTGAACTCCGTCACCATTATCAAATTCTTCCTCAACCCGTTTCAAAAGCAAGTTTCTTATCTCCGTTGTCATAATACCGCAGGATTTAACCTCTCTGCTATCTGAAACATCCGCATAAAAACAATATTTACACCGCATATTACAAAGCGATGAAGCAGGTTTTATCATAACATTTAAATTTCTCATAATATATTCACCCAGCTTTTAATTGCTCGCCCATCTACCTATGCTTGCAAATTATTTTAGAATTCTACTGTTGACAAATGCATCAACAACCTCTTTCTTTGTCTTAGAGGTGCTTAAATAGCATTTGTTTTCCAACGGAATCACACTAGAATTTCCATCATTTTCAATAGGCACCTTATCACCGCCGATAGCTTTTTCATATGAAAAATCGTTAGTCATGAGCGGAATAGCAAGTTTTCCTTTTCCTGTCGCATGCCAGCAAACAACATAGGTTTTTCCAAGTCTTTCAAACACAAAAGCACGAACATCCATATCGCCATTTGCTGCATTTTCAATTTGTTCATATTGAACGAGCTCATATTCTCCTTTTTCATTTATCAAAAGAGTATATTCTTCATTCGGATTTCTAAGCATATCCTTCTGCTCCTGAGTGAGCCAATTTTTTGCTCGCACATCTTCCCATCTTCGCAACACTTCGAAAATATCGTTAAATCTTGGATGGGCTTTCACCGCATCAGGATTTATCATAACCGTCACAGGACAATTCACCGAAGCAGCTTTGCTTGTGCCATATTCATATACG
>JAZNGL010000112.1:0-8147 GCA_045576435.1 Clostridia bacterium | reverse complement strand
CCCCTGCTTGCAAGGCAGGTGCTCTCCCAACTGAGCTATACCCCCATACGGAATGTGTTTCACAACACAAATCGTATTATAACACATCTTTTTTGTTTTGTAAAGACCTAAATTTAAAAAATGACAAAAATTTTTGTGAAGTAAAGAGAAACGACAAATTATAATATTTCTTCAATATGAAAGCCTTCTTGGTGCGGAATGTGGTCAAGAAGCATTGTAAACATAATAAATTCACCGAAAAAATCACTTTTTTCTTCTAATTTTGCATATGCTTTGCTTTGTTGCAGAGCAATTTCAATCTGTTCAATTTCGTTTGTGTTTATGGTTAGAGCACTCCATATGCGGTGCTTTTGCCATATCTCATCAATCGCATCAAGCTCCGAAATAACACCATTCCAATCATCATTTGATGCAAGATTTTTGACAATGTTGCATTTATTTGAAATATCATCTGTCATATTCAGCATAGTATATGCATGAAAACCAATAAAGGTTCCGAGTGTTACTAATAGAACCAGAGAAACAATAAAAGCTTTCATATGTTTTTCCTTTCTTTTTGTTTTTAAAACTTATTTTTTTATTGGAATTATAACAGTGGTGCCTGCGGGATCTGCTGTCATACAAAAAACATCGGAGACGTGAGATATGTCTTTACTTTTTAGTTGTTTATCTAACCATTCGTGGTTATATCCCAAAAGCTTCAGATTGTTTTCAATAATTTTACCATTATCCACAATAATATAGCTGATATAGGTGGGTTCTGTTTTAATTCCGATATCGGAAGGATTTACGGGACGAAAGTCTGATTTTGGAATAACACTGACGTTTCCGTTTGTTTCAACAATAACATAATCAATCTCAGAAAGATTGGTTGAACCTGAAATTCTTATTAACTCCATGAGATCATGCAGATTAAATCTCTGTTTTTCCATTTCCTTTTGATTAATTTTCCCTTTTTCGAAAAAAACACTTGGTTTGCCAAAAAAAATCTGCCTTATCCAAAGGCTTTTATATGCACCATAAGAAAGAACAACTTCCAGAATCAGGAGTAGAGATATTGCGATTAAACTATTTATAATTGGTTGAGATGTGTCTTGGATTGGTAGAGCTGCAACCTCAGATATAACAATCGTGAACACAAGCTCAGACGGTTCAAGCTCTCCGATTTGGCGTTTGCCAAGCAGACGCAAGGTCAAGACCACAAAGAAATACATTAATATTGTGCGGATAAAAGTTATAAGCAAGAAGCATCCCTCCAATATATTTAATTCATTTGATAATATTCCCCTAAATAGCAAATATATAAGCAGTTATTAACAAAAAAGTTTTTCAAGCATAAACTAAAATGAAAGGAGTGCATGAAAATTGAATAATCAACAGGGAAATGGATTGCTAAGTGTCCAGGTTTATACGGCGGACAGAGCGTTGCCGATTGTAGGTGCAAATGTGATAATTTCAAAAAACAACGGAAATGGAGAAGAGCTTATCAGGATTTTAAAAACGGATGGGAACGGAAAAACGCCCACTGTTGAATTGCCTGCACCACCGGCGATTAATTCTCTTTCTCCGGGAAATGCAAATAATTTTTATAGATATAATATTCGCGTGGACTACCCGGGATATTATACAACCGAGAACAGAGATGTTCCATTATTTGAAAATCAGACATCTATTCAACCAATTGCACTTATCCCTCTGCCCGAAGGAATGGAAAAAGGTAAAAGAATTATTGTGAATGAGCGTGAGCCATTTAGTAACGATGGCGATGCTTAAAAATTTATAGAATGGTGGTGAAATGAGTGGTTGGCAGACCATATATACCAGAAACAATAACCGTGCATCTTGGATCGCCTAATGCATCTGCGGCAAATGTAACGGTTAACTTTCCTGACTACATAAAGAATGTGGCATCAAGCGAAATTTTTCCAACTTGGCCGGACAGTGCGTTAAGAGCAAATATATACGCTCAGATTTCATATGCTTTAAATCGAGTTTACACGGAATGGTATCGTTCGAGAGGATATGACTTTGACATAACTAATTCAACGGCATATGACCAATCTTTTATACAAAATAGGGATATTTTTGAAAATATCAGTAAAATTGTAGACGAGATTTTTAACGACTATATACGCCGTCAAGGGAATATTGAGCCTTTGTTTGCGGCGTTTTGCGATGGCAGAGAGGTGCAATGCGACGGACTTTCACAATGGGGAAGTGTTGACCTTGCACAGCAGGGGTATGTGCCATATGATATTTTAACATATTATTATGGTGATGATATTGAACTTGTTAATGATGCGCCAATTCAGAATATAGTTCAGTCATATCCGGGAACAGCTCTTCGGCTTGGAAGCTCAGGTGGTGAAGTCAGAACAATTCAAACTCAACTTAATCGAATTTCAAAGGATTATCCGCTTATTCCTAAAATCAGTGTCACAAATGGAGTTTTTGGTGTTGAAACGGAAGATGCGGTTAGAGAATTTCAAAAATCATTCAATTTAACACAAGATGGCATAGTGGGTAAAGCAACCTGGTATAAGATAAAGTATATTTTTGTGGCGGTTACAAAATTGGCTGAACTAAATTCAGAAGGAATAGATATTTCAGAGCTTTCACAGCAATTTACTTCGGATATAAAACCGGGTGACCAGGGCAGTCCTGTGAGGGTGTTGCAATATTATTTAAATTATATTGCATTATTTAACAATAACATTCCATCATCCACTCAGGACTCAATATATGGAAACGATACACGAGCGGCAGTTGAAGCGTTCCAACGTGCTTATGGACTTGACATTACTGGAGTTGTTAACAAAGCAACGTGGAATAAAATAAGCGAAGTATACCTTGGAATTTTAATGGATAATTTACCTCAATATATTGCCGAAGAAAATATTCCGTATCCCGGCACACCGTTGGTTGAGGGAAGTCAAGGAGAGGCGGTGTCGGTTTTGCAGGAAAGATTGGCGTTTATTTCTGAATCGTTTGACAACATTCCGGATGTTTCAGTGACAGGTGTGTTTGATGAACAGACGGTTGAAGCGGTTAACGCTTTTTTAATAGATGTAGGACTTCCGGCAAAAGGGTTTGTCGGACCGGTTGCGTGGGAAAGTATTGAGGAGACATATCTTAATTTGTTAAATGGTGATATGAAGAATAGGGGACAATATCCCGGATATGTTCTGAAAGGAGAGACAACACAATGAGTATGAATGATTTCACATCAAAACAAAATAATAAGGCAAACGTATATGAACTTCAGCAATACCTGAGATATATTTCGCAAAATAGCGGGTTAATTCCTCTGATTAACCCCGATGGGATATATGGAATTGAAACATTTGAAGCGGTTATGGCACTTCAAAAACAGCTTGGATTACCCGCGACGGGAGAAGTGGATTTTTTAACATGGCAAATGATTTTAGAACTCTATAATGAGCTTTATGAGGAAAATCGCTTGCCAAGCCCAATTTATGTGTTTCCGTTAGAGATACCATATTTTAAGCAAGGCGATGCGTTTGATGAAATATATGTTCTTCAGGTTATGCTGAAACGCCTGTCAAAAATTTATGGAAACATCGATGATGTTGATATAACGGGTGAGTTTGATGTAAAAACAATGAATGCGGTTAATTCTTTTAAAGAATGCTGTGAAATGGACTCTGACGGCAGAGTCGACCGCAGACTTTGGAACATGATTGCTGAAACATATAGCGCGTTTACCTATAATGATTAATATTGACATTTACAAATGATTTTGTTAAAATATACCATAGACTAAAATGGAGGGTTTTAAAATGAGAATGCGAAGGAAAAAGCATCGTGAAGACAGAATGGAAAACTGCTCTGAGCTTATTATAAAGGATATTACAGCATATAAAAATGATATAAAAAGCGTGTTTGAAAATGATGCACTGCTTCATCTTGAGATAGGCTGTGGCAAGGGCGGGTTCATAAGTCAGATAGCAAAGCTTAACCCTGATATTAATTATATTGCTTTTGAAAAGAACCTTGATGTGTTGGTGTTGGCGATGGAAAAGGTGAAGGAGGCAGGGCTTGGGAATGTGCGGTTTGTACCGGGAAATGCTGAGGCACTTGGGAATCTGGAAACAACTTCACGAGTTGATAGAATATACATTAATTTCTGCGACCCTTGGGAGAAATTTGGGCATAGAAAAAGAAGGCTCACCAATGAGAGGTATTTAGCAATCTATAAGAATATTCTCTCGTTGAATGGGGAGATACATTTTAAGACTGATAATTCAAAGCTTTTTGAATATTCGCTTAATTCCTTTTCAGATTTTGGAATGAGGCTTAAAAACATCACATTTGATTTGCATAACAGCGCATTTGAGGGGAATGTTATGACAGAATATGAAAAGCTTTTCTCCGAAAAAGGTCAACCAATTTTCAGATGTGAAGCATATTTTGAATAGTGAACATAGAACGATTTTCTCAAAATGAAGTTTGAGGAAATCGTTTGTTTTTAAATGGACAAAGGATATTTTAAGATAAAATACTTGACAATGTTTTGAAAAAGGTATATAATACAACGAGTGTAGCGGGGTGTGGCTCAGTTTGGTAGAGTACCTGAATGGGGTTCAGGTGGCCGCTGGTTCGAATCCAGTCACTCCGACCAGAAAAACGACAGCTTTCGACAAGAAACTGTCGTTTCTTTTTGTTTTATGCTCAAAATGTTTAATGAAATTTAAGTTTTTGAGCATATTATATCTACTTGTTTTAATGTTCCTGCTATATGTTGATGACTGTCTTGGATTATATTATAAAACTATTGACATTTAGATGATAAAAAGGTATTCTTGAATTATATCATAATAAAACGGAGGGCATATATTGTATAAAATTTCTAAGCTAAGTAATGGAATAAGAGTGATTACAGAAAATATAGATTATGTGAAGTCGGTTTCAATAGGGGTTTGGATTGGTGCAGGTTCAGCTATGGAACGCCTTGAAAACAATGGGGTTTCGCATTTTATTGAACACATGCTTTTTAAAGGAACAAAAACACGCTCGGCTAAGGATATTGCAGAATATATGGATAGGGTTGGCGGTCAGCTTAATGCTATGACGGCGAAGGAATATACATGTTATTATGCCAAAACCTTAACAGAGCATTCAGAAATGTCAATAGAAATACTTTCTGATATGCTCATAAATTCGACATTTTCAAGTGATAATATTGAAACTGAGCGCAAGGTTATTTCAGAGGAAATAGATATGTGCGAGGATACTCCTGAGGATGCAATTCACGATTATCTCAGTGCTTTGATGTGGCGTGACAACCCGCTGGGATTTCCGATTGCGGGAAGTGACGAATCACTTGAAAAAATTGACAGGGATGTTATAATAAAATACCATGATTCTCATTATCGGGGCAATAACATGGTTATATCGGTTGTTGGAAATTTTGATGAACAGGAGATAATTGCGAAGCTTGAAGCAAAATTTGGAGGCATAAAGCCAAATCTTGAAAGCAATACCATTCAAAACAAGCTTGATGTTGTTCGTGGGGAGAGAATTATTACGCGGGATATTGAACAATGCCATGTTTGTATAGGTTTTGAGGGATTGCCAAGGTGGGACGAACGCTTTTATGACCTTTTGGTTGTTAATGCAATTCTTGGCGGAAATATGAGTTCAAGGCTATTCCAAAAGGTGCGTGAGGAAAAGGGACTGGCATATTCGATATATTCTTATGTAAATTCTTATAAAAATAATGGTTCGCTTGTTATATATGCAGGGCTCAACACTGAAAATGTTGTTGGTGCTATGAATATAATAAACAATGAATTAAAAAGACTTACAAAAGAAAAGTTGACAAAAGATGAAATAGAGGTTGTTAAACAACAGATGAAATCGATTGTAATTATGGGGCTTGAGGGGATGTCGAGCCGCATGAGTAGCTACGGAAAGTCAATTTTGTTTGACAACAAAATAAAAGACCTCGATGAAATAATCAGATTGATTGATAAGGTGAACGAAATAACAGTTGCAGAGACAATAGACCAGACATTTGTTTCGGCAAAGGCAAATATCACAGCAATGGGAAGAGTTAATGACCAAAGCGATATTTTAAAGGCAATAGACTTTTAAACTTGCAAAGGAGGCGATTAAGGTGGAAAAGCTTGACGGAATGGTTGAAAGTTTAATATATGAAAACCCGACTAATGGATATACAGTGTGTGACATATCCTCGGAGGGAAAGCTTTACACCTTGACGGGATATATGCCTGGGCTCACGGAGGGAGAACATATTGTGGCATCGGGAGACTGGAAGGTTCACCCTGAATATGGTGAACAATTCAGTGTCAGATTTTACGAAAGATTGATGCCGAAAACTGAGAGTGAAACGGAGCTATATCTTGCATCGGGAATACTTCCGCATATAGGTAAAAGCACGGCCCGAAAGCTTGTTGAAAAATTTGGTGCAGAGACGCTGAATGTTATTGAAAATGAACCTAAAAGATTGACAGAGATAAAGGGAATATCAGCAAAAAAGGCAGACGAAATTTATCATAAATTTATCGAACAGTTAGGTATGAAAAACATAATCATGTTTTTCCAAAAACATGATGTCTCGCCAAATCTTGCGGTTAAGGCTTATCGAAGTTTGGGGAGCGGAGTTGTTGAGCTGGTAGAGAAAAATCCGTTTGTGCTCAGCTATACCGATGGCTTCACCTTTAAAATCTGTGATGGAATATGCAAAAATCTTATGTTGCCTCAGAACTTTCCATCAAGAATTGAGGCGGGTATAAGAAGTGTTTTAATGAATGCGGCGTATTTGAGTGGACATACATATTTGCCAACGGGTATGCTTTGTGCTCAGGCACAGGCAATTCTGGAGGTTAATGCGACAGAGGTTCAGGATGCAATATCGGCGCTCTCAATAAAGGGTGAATTGGTAATAGAAAAGCATGATGATTTTGATGCGGCATATCTAAGGATGTTCCATGAGGCAGAAACAGGAGTTGCATCGAGGCTCAGGGAAATGAGTGGTATCATTTATGAACTGAATTTCCTTGAATCTCAGGAGCTCATTAAAAATGCAGAAGAGGAATCAGGGATATTACTTGCAGATGCCCAAAAAGAGGCAATTATTCGCATGTTTGAAAACTCGGCGCTTGTTATAACGGGCGGACCGGGAACAGGTAAAACAACAATAATAAACACGATAATAAAAATAATGGAAAAACAAGGGAAGCGCATTTCTCTTGCGGCACCAACGGGCAGAGCTGCAAAAAGAATGACTGAAATCTGTGGGGTTGAGGCAAAAACAATTCATCGCTTGCTTGAAAATGTGCCGTCGGGAAATATGGGTGTTTCGTGTTTTGCAAGAAATGAAAACAATAAGCTTGAGTGCGATGTTTTAATAGTTGATGAAATGTCGATGGTTGATATATTATTAATGAATAGTTTATTATTGGCTTTGCCAAGGCATGCAAGACTCATAATGGTTGGTGATGCCGATCAACTTCCTGCGGTTGGCGCAGGGAATGTGCTCAGAGATATTATTGAAAGCGAGAGTATTGCTTCTATAAAGCTCACGGAGATTTTCAGGCAGGCTCGGGAAAGCATGATTGTTGTTAATGCACATAGAATCAATAATGGCGAAATGCCATATTGCAATGACCCTGAAAATGACTTTTTCATGATGAATTGTTCAAACCCCGATAAGCTATGTGAAATGATTGCCGAATTGTGTGAAACCAGAATTCCAAGAAAATATAAATTTGATAGCATATCGCAGATACAGGTTTTAACACCAACCAGGAAAACACAAATAGGAGTTCAAAGCCTGAACACCATACTTCAACAACGGCTTAATCCGCCTAAACGAGAAAAAACAGAAAAAATGTCAAATGGATGTGTGTTTAGAATCGGCGATAAGGTTATGCAAAATAAGAATAATTATAATCTTGAATGGAAAAGACCTTGGAATAATGAAAAAGGAAGCGGAGTTTTTAATGGTGATGTTGGATTTGTCACCAGGATAAATACGGCAGAGAAAAATTTAACGGTTACATATGACGACAAAGAAGTTATATATGATTTCTTGAACCTGGAAGAATTAGAGCTTGCATATGCCGTTACGGTTCATAAAAGTCAGGGAAGTGAGTTTGATG
>JAZNGL010000111.1:0-6170 GCA_045576435.1 Clostridia bacterium | reverse complement strand
TAGCACTTTCGCTTTCTTCCGTCATTGGAACATCATATTTCACATTAATATTTTTTGGAAATATCTCATGGATTCAATGCATAACAAATCTTTGGATAATTCCACTTGTAACCATTGTTTTTTGTTCTGCTTATCCTCTTTGCATTGCATTCTTCCTGCTCCCTGAGTCACTTATTCTTTTACTTCGTTATCCAATTGCAGGTGCTTTAAGACTAATTTCAATGACTGCTGAATTTTTCGGAAATGATTTTTTTGCTTTTCATATTGAACCAACATCCTTACCAAAGTTTTTCCATGCAATTTATCTTGCCTTTGTTATAATCCTTTATTTTACATTAAAGTTTTTTTATGACTTAAAAAAAGATAAAGAAAAGACTATGGATTTAAATAATTAATAAATAACATATTAAAATAAAAAACCAACCCAAAAGTGGAGTGAACCCCAAAGTTTAGACAAAATTCAATATTAACTTGCTAAGGAGTGAGTTCGATATTGAACCGGACTCATTCCTTTTGGTTTTAATGAAATTCTTTCGTTGTTTACCTTTTAAATTAAGGCTTTTCATTAGCTTTAAAACAGTTTTATGATTAATACAATAACTTTTTACCTTTAACAATGCAGTAATTCTACGATATCCATATCTACCTTTGTTTTGATTGAATAATTGTATATTTTCGGCTTTTTGCACTTGTATTTATCTGTGTTTTTTTTGCTTTAGATAATAATAAAATGTACTTCTTTGCCTTTTCCCGCAATATCTATGCAACATCTTCAGTATGCAATAAAAAAGGACCTCTTACGAGGTCCTTTAAAATTATCAACTATAATCTCTTATTTAATGAGAACAAATCTCATCATAATCTTTGCAGCTTGAGCTCTGAGAGCATGTTCTAACGGAGCAACTCTGCCATCACCCATTCCCTCAATGAGACCATGTACAACTGCCCAATGCATAGCATCAACAGCATACTCAGAAACATGGTGCTTATCATCAAACTTATCTAAGTGATGGTCACCTTCAACCTCATGCTCACCAATATATCTCCAAAGCATTGTTACGAACTGCTCACGAGTTATTGTTTCCTCAGGATTTGTACCATCAGAAACACCGTTTTCAACAGCCCAATCAACAGCTTTATGATACCAAGGCTCACCCTCATCAGGTGTAACATCTGCACCTTCAAGATTTGCAATAACAGTCATAATCATAGCACGTGTCATATTTCCCTCTGGAACAAAGTGTGTTGCGCTAACACCATTAAAGATTTCACGACTACTTACGAAATCGATCTGAGATTCAGCCCAGTGTCCTGGAGTATCAACAAAGTCTATTGCATTATCAACAAATTCAATGTTTGCACTCTTATCAAGCGGAACGCTCATACCATCTTCTGTGTTAAATGATTCTTTAATAATTGTCTTTGTTCCATCTTCTTCAACTATAACTGCAACTGTTCCAGCTGTAGCATTTTCAACAGGAATAACAATCTCTGTTTTTTCTACTTTCTCAGGAACTGTAACTGTTGCTGTTGTTTTACCTTCAGTATTTGTAACAGCTTCTGCCTTAACGCCATCAACCTTAGTTACTGTTGATGTTGTTGTTCCGTCTGCTACCTTAACAGACTCAGTCACTGTACCTTCCTTATCTTTAGCATTTGTTGTAACTGTTCCATCACTCTTTGTTTCAACAACTTTTTCGCTACCATCAACCTTAGTTGTTGTCTCAGTTACTGTACCATCTTTCTTCTCAACTGTTTCAACTTTGTTACCTTCAGTATCTTTCTCAGTTGTTGTAACAGTACCATCTTTCTTTGTTTCAACAACTTTTTCGCTACCATCTGGCTTAGTTGTTGTTTCTGTAACTGTTCCTGTTGCTTTATTTGTTTCAGTTACTATAGTTGTTCCATCTTCTTTTTCTTCAACAACTTTATCTGGAACAACAACGCTAGAACTACTACCGCCACCGCTTGTACCTGTTATCTCATACAATGAAACAACAACAGGTTCAATAGCTGTTTCTTTTCCGTCCTGAACAAACAAATAATTAATAACACCTAAATCATTTTCGTTATTAACATTATCGCCGTCACCAATAATTGTGTTACCACTTATTGTTGCACCAATCGAATAATTTCCAAATGCAATTACAACAGCATCCTCACAAACAAAACAAATATCATTTAAGCTTGAAGGATTATCAAGAAGATCCTGAACTGTTACATCTGGTTTAATCGCAACTTTAATTGTTAATTTATCATTAGTAATAGCTTCAACTCTTGCAGCAGATTCAACAAATATGCCTGTTGCTTCTGAATATGCAACATATGCACCTGTTTCATCTTTAATGAAGAAATTTGCCATATTTGTGCCTGATTTAACTTCAGCTGGAATTGTAATTCCGCTTGTTGGATATGTTGCTTCAAGCACGAATTCACCTGTAACTTTCATTGCTTTGATTGCATCAGCAACACCAGCTTCTTTAGTTTCAGCCAAAGCAACATAATTATTAATTGCATTCTTAATTGCGCTCATCTCAAGAGATGCTCTGAAATCAAACTCATTTGGTGTTGAATAAGAACCAATACTAAGCGTCCCAGTTTGATAAGATGAATCATTTGCTGAAATTTCTTTTGCCTCAACCTTACCCTCAACAACGACAAACTCTTCTCTGCCTGTCATAATTGTTTCGCCTGCCACACTAACAGTAGCTATTAAGCTTACCATAAATGCAACAAATACTACCATTGACAAAATTCTTTTCATTGTCTTTTCCTCCTTATTATAGCATTTGTATCACAAAAAGATACACTTGCACATCTTAAAATATATTTATGCTTTGATTATATCATAATATATTTTTTTTGTCAATACAAATAGTTCCATTTTTAATAACAAACAGGGTCCGAATTTTAGACCCTGTTTCTTATTTTTAGAATTTTGATCTCTTCACATAATGTGTATGAAGGAGTTCATGCGCTTTATGTGAACAAGGTTCTCCAAAGAATTCCTTATAAAGCATCTGAATATATGGATTTTCATGCGACTTTCTTAATTTAGCATTCTTGTCCTCACTATAAAGAGCCTTTGCACGTTCTGCTTTAACATCAACAACCGCCCTTGTTTTTGCATCAACAATCGGCTGGCCACCACCATTGATACAACCACCAGGACATGCCATGATTTCAACAAAGTCATAATGCTCACCATTTTTGATTTTCTCAAGAATTATTCTTGCATTCTTTGTGCCGTTAACAACAGCAACCTTAACATCTTTGCCTGCAATTTTAATTGTTGCTTCTTTGATACCATCCATACCTCTAACAGCCTGGATATCAAGGTTTTCAAGTGGCTTGCCTTCAAGAACTTCATAAACCGTTCTGAGAGCAGCCTCCATAACACCACCAGTTGCACCAAAGATAACTGCAGCACCTGTTGCTTCACCAAACGGTTGGTCAAACTCTTCGTCAGGAAGCTCAGCAAAATTAATTCCTGCTTGCTTAATCATCCTTGCAAGTTCTCTTGTTGTGAGTGATGCATCAATATCCGGTGTTCCATCCTGAGAATGTTCAGGTCTGCTTGCCTCGTATTTTTTAGAGGTACATGGCATAATTGCAACTGAATAAATATCATCTTTTTTGATGCCCTGCTTTTCAGCATAATATGACTTAATAACTGCACCAAACATTTCCATTGGAGACTTAGCAGTTGAAAGATTCTCTGTGAATTCAGGATAATAATGTTCGCAGAACTTAACCCATCCAGGAGAGCAAGATGTGATAAGAGGAAGTTTTTCTTGCTTTGTAAATCTTTCAATAAACTCTGTTCCCTCTTCCATGATTGTGAGGTCAGCGCCTGTGTCTGTGTCAAACACTTTATCAAATCCCAATCTTCTAAGAGCTGCAACCATTTTACCTGTTACAGGTGTTCCCATCGGGAGTCCAAATTCTTCACCTAAAGCTGCACGAACTGCAGGAGCGGTTTGAACAACAACATGCTTTTGAGGATTATCTATTGCCTCAAGAACCTGAGGAATATCATTTTTCTCATAGAGTGCACCAACAGGGCAAGAAACAATACACTGTCCACAGAACACACAAGCAATATCTGACATCTTTTTGCCGAAAGCTGTGCCGATTTCTGTTTTAAATCCTCTATTTACCGCTGATATAACTGAAATCTGCTGATTATCACAAGCTGCAACGCATCTACGGCAAAGAACACACTTGTTGTTATCTCTAACTAAAGAAGTTGATGAATTTTCAATTTCATAATGAATGTTTTCACCTTCATAACGAATGAAATCAATGCCTAATTCTTCTGCAAGATTTTGAAGTTCACAGTTTCTGCTTCTCACACATGTCAAACATTTTCTTTCGTGGTTTGAAAGAATTAATTCTAATGTGTTTCTTCTTGCTTTTCTAACCTTTTCTGAATTTGTCAAAACTTCAATACCCTCAGCAACAGGATAAACACAAGCTGCCTGAAGAGCTTTTGCACCTTTGATTTCAACAACACACATTCTGCATGAACCAATTTCATTCAAGTCCTTTAGATAACATAAGGTAGGAATGTCAATACCAACCTCACGAGCAGCGTCAAGGATAGTGTACCCTTCCGGAACACTGACATCTTGACCATTAATTTTTAAGTTAACCATTTCTTCATTCCTCCTCTTCTTATTTCTTTACGATTGCGCCAAATTTACAGGTATCCATACATACTCCGCACTTAACGCACTTATCAGGATCGATTGTGAAAGGTGACTTGATCTCGCCAGAGATTGCGCCAACAGGACATTTTCTAGCACAAGCGCTACAACCCTTACACTTATCTTCAATAATTGTATATTTAACTAACTTTTTACAAACACCTGCAGGACAAACCTTATCCTGAACGTGAGCAACATATTCATCTCTGAAATATTGAAGTGTGCTAAGAACAGGGTTTGGAGCAGTTTGTCCAAGACCACAAAGAGAAGATGCTTTAATGTTATAACAAAGTTCTTCCATAGCATCGAGATCTTCTAAAGTTCCCTTGCCCTCTGTAATCTTTTCTAACATTTCATAAAGTCTCTTTGTTCCAATACGACATGGAGCACACTTACCGCATGATTCATCAACAGTAAATTCAAGGAAGAATTTAGCAATATCAACCATACAGTTATCCTCGTCCATAACGATAAGACCTCCTGAGCCCATCATTGAACCAATTTGAATAAGAGAATCATAGTCAATTGGGGTATCAATTAAATGAGCAGGGATACATCCGCCTGACGGGCCACCTGTTTGAGCAGCCTTAAACTTTTTGCCATTAGGGATGCCACCACCAATTTCTTCAACAATTTCTCTGAGTGTTGTTCCCATAGGAATTTCAACAAGACCTGTGTTGTTAATCTTTCCGCCAAGAGCAAAAACCTTTGTTCCTTTGCTCTTTTCGGTTCCCATTGATGTGAACCAATCAACACCATTCAATATAATCTGTGCAATATTTGCATATGTTTCAACGTTGTTAAGAAGAGTTGGTTTACCCCAAAGTCCTTTAACAGCCGGAAACGGCGGACGTGGACGAGGTTCTCCTCTTTTACCCTCTATTGATGTGAGAAGAGCTGTTTCTTCACCACACACAAACGCACCTGCTCCAAGACGGATTTCCAAATCAAAATCAAATCCTGAATCAAATATATTTTTACCAAGCAATCCATACTCTCTTGCCTGAGCAATAGCGATACCAAGTCTCTTAACAGCAATCGGATATTCAGCTCTTATGTAAATATAACCCTGATTTGCTCCAACCGCATACCCTGCAATTGCCATTGCCTCAATAACGCTATGTGGGTCACCTTCAAGAATACTTCTGTCCATGAACGCACCCGGGTCACCTTCATCGGCGTTACATGCAACATATTTCTGATCACCCTGAGCCTTATATGTGAAATCCCACTTCATTCCTGTTGGGAAGCCACCGCCACCACGGCCACGAAGTCCTGACTTTTTGATTGTGTCAATAACTTCTTCGCGTGACATTTCAGTGAGAGCTTTACCAAGTGCACGATAACCATCAACTGCAATATACTCTTCAATATCTTCAGGATTGATAACACCACAGTTACGGAGAGCAACTCTCATTTGCTTTTTATAAAATTGAACTTCATTAAGACTCTTGATGTTGT
>JAZNGL010000110.1:0-2470 GCA_045576435.1 Clostridia bacterium | reverse complement strand
ATTGCCTTTTTAATAACCAAAGAAGCCTTTAACGATGATAAAATAATAGTTAAAAAGGGTAAAAAAGTATATTTGAAAGTAATTTTAAAATAATTTATGCAAATTACATAAAAATATTTTTGATTTTTTCGCAAAATCAACAAAAATTACTATTGAAAAAAGTTTTAAAATATTGTATCATATATACATACTACAATTAACAAACTTTTTTCATTTCCCTCTGTGAAGATATTCTTTACAGAAAATTTACCGCAGAAGAAAATCTCTTACTCCGAGATTTAAGCGGTATGAAAAAATCGGCAGACGAACAGTCTGCCGTTTTTTTGTTATAAATAAACCAGGTTTCGATTTTCAGGACTTGGTTTATTTTTTTGTCCATTTTTAAAACTCTTGGTTTTTGTCCGTTTTTTCGATTTAAAATATATTGCGGAGGTGAAAAAATGGAAACAATAATTAGTGCAATAATAAGTGCGGCAGCGGCAATCTCGGTGTGTGTAATAAATAGCACAAGCCAACATCGACGTTTGCTTGCAGAGCTTGATAAGCATAGCGATATGCAGGCATATCGCATTGAGCAACTTGAGCAAAAGGTGAGCAGACATAATAGCGTTATTGAGCGCACATATAGGCTTGAAGAACAAATTAAAGTCGCAAATCATCGCATTGCGGATTTGGAGGAAAAATAATCTGTTAATAAAGGAGAAAATCAAAAATGAAAATATCAAGAGAAACATGGATAAGAACAATTTTAACCGCAACGGCTTTATTTAATAGCGTGATAACGATGTGCGGAAAAAACCCGTTACCATGGAGTGAAGAGGAAATATATATCGGGTTATCTGCGATTGCAAGTTTTTTAACAACTCTTTGGAGCTGGTGGAAAAATAATTCGTTTACAAAGGCTGCAATAAAGGCAGATTTGTTTATGGCGAGAGAAAAGCATAATAATGTTAAAATCAATAAAAATGGGATAATATCGGAAAATCAATCAATGAAGCTGTATGATTATGAAAGCGTGAAGGGAATAGATTGCGACGTTGAATATCCAAAAGAATTTACGATTGAAAGAACGGCTGACATAAAAAACCAAGGTAAAGTTGGTGCTTGCTGCGCCTGTGCTATGGCAACTATTGCAGAATATATCTGGAAGTGTGAATTTTCTGAGGGATGGAATTACGGAACATTTCGTGAACATAAAGGAGCAGGACTTTATGTTCAAAAAGCTCTTGAATTATGGAAAAAAATTGGAAGTGTTCCAACTGCAGATTTTGGGTTGCTTGCCGAAATGCCTGAGATGAAGGAATTGGTTGAAAAATATCCTGAACTTTTTGATATTGCAAAAAGATATCAGATAAAAGGATATTCGGCAATTCATTATGCTGATTTAAAAAAGAGAGATGTTGCAGTTAAAACTGCATTAACAAGAGAAAATGTTGCATTGCTTGCAATCTGCCCTGATTATTTTGGCGAGAGACATGCTGTTGTTATTGATGGCTGGAATGACGAGAAAAATACATATACTATACAAAACTCATGGGGAGAAAAATGGGGCGATGGTGGATTTGGAGAAATTCCTAAGAATGAGGTTTGTGAGATATATTCAATCCACACAGAACCGATTTCTTTGCCGTTTTCGGATGTTGATGAAGACAGATGGTCATATAAGCCAATCAGACATATGTATTTAAATGGACTCATGAACGGCACAACGACAACCACATTTGAGCCTGAAAAATCAATGAGTCGTGAGGAAATGGCTGCAGTTATGGAGAGATTTTGCGAAAAAGTTGATGATAGACTTAAACGCATTTATCAGGTAATCAACAACGTGGAGGAGTGAAAAAAGTGAAAATAGTTGAAGAAAAATATCAATGGGGTGGTGATTTTGGAAATCGTGTCCGCACGGATTATATAATAATCCATCATCGTGCAGGCGATGGAGATGCTCAAAGCCTTCATAATATCCATCTTGGAAATGGCTGGGCAGGAATTGGTTATCATTTTTATGTTAGAAAAGACGGTACAATTTATCGGGGTCGCCCAATTGATGCGGTTGGTGCGCATTGCACAGGCAAAAATTGTGTCAGCGTTGGTGTTTGTTTTGAGGGGAGCTATCATATTGAAACAAAAATGCCAAAAAGACAAAAAGAAAGTGGAAGAGAGTTGATTTCATACCTTAAACGTGTTTTTAAATGTGCAGAAATCAAATGCCATTCTGATTTCACTTCAACCGAATGTCCCGGCAGGTGTTTCCCGCTCGAATATATTGTTGAGAACGCGAAAAGTGAGATTATATCAAAGGTGGAACTTAAATCTGCAAACGACATAATATGGGAGCTAATCCATGGCAGGCTAGGGGTTGAAATTGAGGATGTTGACCGTGCAGTTGAAGCTTTAAAAAAAGCGAAAAACGAAAATAGTTCACTCTATTGGATTTTAAGAAAGCTTGTTAATAATTAAAAAATGCAAT
>JAZNGL010000109.1:0-2950 GCA_045576435.1 Clostridia bacterium | reverse complement strand
TGGGTAATAGGAGGGATTACGAATATGTATGCAGTTATAGAAACAGGCGGAAAGCAATACAAGGTTCAGGAAGGCGATGTTATTTTCGTTGAGAAGCTTGATGTTGAAGAAGGAAGCACAGTTACAATCGACAAAGTTTTGGTTGTGGCAAATGGCGATGATGTAAAAGTTGGCGCACCTTTACTTGATGGTGCAACTGTTACAGCAACAGCTATTAAAAACGGTAAAGAAAAGAAGATTATCGTTTATAAGTATAAGGCAAAGAAGGGCTATCACAAAAAACAAGGTCACAGACAGCCTTACACAAAGCTTGAAATCAACAAGATAAACGGTTAATAAAGATTCTTAAGATTGAATAAGAGAGGTGAACATAATGGCTCATAAGAAAGGTGTCGGTAGTACCAAAAACGGCAGAGATTCTGAGTCCAAACGCTTAGGCGCAAAAAAGGGTGATGGCCAACACGTTTTGGCAGGTAACATCATCGTTAGACAGCGTGGAACAAAAATACATCCGGGCGTTAATGTTGGCAAAGGCAGTGATGATACTTTGTTCGCATTAGTTAACGGAGCAGTTAAGTTTGAACGTAAGGGCAGAGATAAGAAACAGGTTTCTGTTTATGAAATCGTTCAGTAATTAAGCCGAATAATAAAAAGTGCACGCTTCCTTGCGTGCACTTTGTTCTTTAAGAAAAGAGAAGGGAGACGTGAATTTATGTTTACAGATACTTCTAAAATTTTCATACAGGCGGGAAAGGGCGGCGATGGCGCCGTTACTTTTCATCGTGAAAAATATGTTGCAGCCGGCGGTCCTGATGGTGGAGACGGCGGAAACGGTGGAAATATTGTTGCCGTTGCCGACAAAGATGTCAGCACGCTTTTAGATTTCAGATATAAGAAAAAGTATGTAGCAGAAAGCGGCGGAAACGGTCGTGATGGAAGACGTAGCGGAAAAAATGGCGAAGACTTAATAATCAAGTTTCCTTGCGGAACAATAATTAAGGATAGTGAATCCGGCAAGGTTATATGCGACCTCAAAAAAGACGGTGATCGTTTTATAATTGCAAAAGGCGGAAGCGGAGGATGGGGAAATTCCCACTTTGCAACCGCAACACGTCAAACCCCAAAGTTTGCAAAACTTGGATTACCGGGTGACGAAAGAGAAATAAAGCTTGAATTAAAATTGATTGCTGATGTTGGACTGCTTGGCTTTCCCAATGTTGGAAAATCAACTTTTCTGTCAATCGTGAGTGATGCACGTCCTAAAATCGCAAACTATCATTTCACAACACTTGTGCCAAATCTTGGCGTTGTTAATATGGGTGAAGGAAAAGGCTTTGTTATTGCTGATATTCCTGGCATAATTGAGGGCGCACACGAGGGGGTTGGCTTGGGTCATGCATTTTTGAGGCACGTTGAAAGAACACGGATTTTACTTCATCTTGTGGACGTTTCAGGGTGTGAGGGCAGAAATCCAATAGATGACGTTCACACGATAAACAACGAGCTTGTGAAATATAGCGAAAAGCTTGCAGAAAAGCCGCAGATAATTGTTGCGAATAAGATGGATATTCCAACCTTTGACGAAAATTTCGCAGAGTTTAAGGATCAGATGGAGAGCGAGGGCTACACAGTTTTTGCAATATCTGCAGCAACAAAACAGGGAATTAACGAGGTTATCAATTATACGAGCAGACTTTTAGCCGAGCTTCCTGAAGAAGAGGAAGAAAACTATGATTATTTTGACCTTGATGCAGACAGGAATGATGATAGCATTGAAATCACGATAGATGACGGAGTTTATGTCGTTGAGGGAATGTATGTGCGCAAGATTGTTGGTTCAACAAACTTTGACGATTATGAATCTCTACAATATTTTCAGCGTGTTCTCAGAAAAAGCGGAATTATTAATATGCTTGAAGAGAAAGGCATCAAAGAGGGTGATACCGTTCATATGTATGGCGTTGAGTTTGATTATATCAAATAAAAAAAGACTTGCATCAGCAGGTCTTTTTTATAATCTCAATATAATAATTTTTGAAAATAAAAAAATACCAAGTCAAAGACTTGGTATTTTTGGTACACCATCACGGACTCGAACCGTGGACACCCTGATTAAGAGTCAGGTGCTCTACCAACTGAGCTAATGGTGCAGATGTTCCAACAACAGAAGTTATTATACTACTTTTTGGGTGGTTTGTCAATAGTTTTTTTATAAATTTTTATTTTTTTTAACAATAATTAAATGTTGCTTTAATAGGCAGTCTTACAAATAAAATATTGCAATTTTTTCGAATTTGTTGTATAATTTTAGTAGAGAAAAAGGCGGAGGATAGAGCTATGATAAAACCAATTATTTTATTGATTATTTCAAATGTTTTTATGACATTTGCATGGTATGGACATCTCAAATTTAAAAGTGCAGCTTTGCTGACAGTTGTTTTTGCGAGTTGGGGACTTGCTTTTTTTGAATATATATTTCAAGTGCCTGCAAACAGAATAGGCAGCCAATATTACACAACTGCTCAATTGAAAATAATTCAAGAAGTGATAACATTAACAGTGTTTTCGATTTTTTCAGTTACGTTTCTGAAAGAAAAATTCACCATGAACTATTTATATGCATTCATTTGCATACTTGGCGCAGTTTTCTTTATATTTAAAAAATAACTTTTAATCCTCGAAAGAGGCAGTAGCAGAGGTTTTGAGGGGTTTTACCCTATTTTGAAGATATATATAATTGCACAAAATAAAAATTTTGTGCAATTGAAAGGGGGTAGTTTTGCATGAAAAGTGAATTAAGGTGTGCTCCTGAGCCTTTGAGCTCCTTTTTGATTTATATTGAAAACATTCAAGGTAAATCAAAAAACACCGCTGATGAATATTTTTATGACCTTCGAACGTTTTATAAATTTTTAAAATATAGAAATGATAAATCTGTTGAATTTGATTT
>JAZNGL010000108.1:0-4498 GCA_045576435.1 Clostridia bacterium | reverse complement strand
CACAGGAAGAGAATATAAACCATTTAACTATTATGGTGCTCCTGATGCAACAAAGGTTATCGTTGCTATGGGTAGTGCATGTGAAGCTATTGAAGAAACAGTTGATTATATCAACGCAAGAGGCGGAAAAGTGGGTGTTATTAAGGTTCACCTTTACAGACCATTCTCAGCTAAATATTTCTTCGATGTTCTTCCTAAGACTGTTGAAAAGATTGCAGTTCTTGACAGAACAAAAGAACCAGGTTCACTTGGCGAGCCACTTTATCTTGATGTTTGCAACCTTTTCTATGGCAAAGAAAATGCTCCATTAATCGTTGGTGGACGTTATGGTCTTGGTTCAAAAGACACAACTCCAACACAGATTATGGCTGTGTTCAACAATCTTGATGCTAAAGAACCAAAACGTGGTTTCACAATCGGTATCGTTGATGATGTTACAAATCTTTCACTTGAACTTCCAGAGAAAATCAATGCTGCTCCTGAGGGTGCAACACGTTGTAAGTTCTGGGGATTTGGTTCAGATGGTACTGTTGGTGCAAATAAAGATGCGATCAAGATTATCGGTGACAACACTGATCTTTATGCTCAGGCATATTTTGATTATGACTCAAAGAAATCAGGCGGTGTTACCATGTCTCACTTGAGATTTGGTAAGAAGCCAATTAAGTCAACATATCTTCTTGATGAAGCAGACTATATCGCATGTCATAAGCCTGCATATGTTCATCAGTATGATGTTCTTGAAGGACTTAAGAAGGGTGGAACATTCCTCCTTAACTGCGTTTGGTCAGCAGACGAGCTTGATGAAAAGCTTCCGGCAAATGTTAAGAAATATATAGCAGAGAACGAAATTAACTTCTACACAATCAACGCTGTTGATGTTGCAGTTAAGGTTGGTCTCGGCCCGAACAGAATTAACATGGTTACACAGAGTGCTTTCTTCAAACTTGCAAATGTTATTCCGTTTGAACAGGCAGTTACACTTATCAAAGAAGCAATCAAAAAGACATATGGTAAAAAAGGTGACGAGATTGTTAACATGAACTGTGCAGCAGTTGATGGTGCAATTGATGCATTAGTTAAGATAGACGTTCCGGCTTCTTGGAAAGATGCTGTTGATAAAGATGCTAAGGAAAGCAACACTCCTGCATTTATCAAGAATATCGTTGAACCTGTTAATGCACAGAGAGGAAACAAACTCCCAGTAAGTACATTTGTAGGTATTGAGGATGGTACTTTTGAAACAGGTACTTCAAGATTTGAGAAACGTGGAGTTGCAGTTAATGTTCCTGTTTGGGATATTAACAAGTGTATCCAGTGTAATCAATGTTCACTCGTTTGTCCTCATGCTGCAATCCGTCCTGTTCTTCTCACAGATGAAGAAGCTCAGAACAAGCCTGCTGAATTTGAAACAAAGAAGGCAACAGGCTTCACAGATATGCAATATAGAATTCAGGTTTCACCTCTCGACTGTCTTGGTTGTGGCGTTTGTGCTCAGGTTTGTCCTGCAAAGGAAAAAGCTCTCACAATGAAGCCATTTGATGAAGTTGAGAAAGAAGCTTCAAACTGGGATTTCGCTATGACAGTTCCGTCAAAGCAAGACCAGATTGATATTGCAAAGAGCACAAAGAATTCACAGTTTGCTCAGCCAATGCTTGAATTCTCAGGCGCTTGTGCAGGTTGTGGTGAAACACCTTATATTAAGCTCATCACTCAGTTGTTTGGTGACAGAATGATGATTGCTAATGCAACAGGTTGTACATCAATTTGGGGCGGTAGCGCACCTTCAATGCCATACTGCAAGAATGCAGAGGGCAAAGGTCCGGCTTGGGCTAACTCACTCTTTGAGGATAACGCAGAATTTGGTCTTGGTATGGCTATTGCCAACAAGAAGATTCGCAACACTCTCAAAGCAAGAATGGAAGCAGTTATGGACAAGGTTGATTCAAAACTTGCTGATGCTTTCAAGGCTTGGATTGAAGGAATGAACAATGCTGATGCGTCTAAAGCAGCAGCAAAAGATATAATCGCACTCATTAAGGATGCCGACATGAGCGTTCCTGAACTCAAGGAAATTGCAGACAGAACAGACTTCCTTGTTAAGAAGTCACAGTGGGCATTCGGTGGTGATGGTTGGGCTTATGATATCGGTTACGGCGGTCTTGACCACGTTATCGCATCAGGCGAAGACATCAATATCTTCGTTGTTGATACTGAAGTTTATTCTAACACAGGCGGTCAGGCTTCTAAAGCTACACCAACTGCTGCTGTTGCTAAATTTGCAGCTTCTGGTATGAAGACAAAGAAGAAAGACCTTGGTATGATTGGAACAACATATGGATATGTATATGTTGCTCAGATTGCTCTTGGTGCTGATATGAACCAGGCTCTTAAGGCAATCAAGGAAGCAGAAGCTTATCCGGGTCCATCGCTTATCATTGCATATGCTCCATGTATTAACCATGGTATTAAGGTTGGTATGGCAAATACAATAGCTGAAGAAAAGAAAGCTGTTGCAACTGGTTACTGGCACTTGTGGAGATATAACCCGCTTCTTAAGGAAGAAGGCAAGAATCCGTTCATACTTGACTCAAAAGAACCAACAGGAACTGTTAGAGAGTTTATGGAAGGTGAAAACCGTTACTTAATGCTCAAGAAAGCATATCCTGAGGTTGCAGTCCAGCTCTTCGATAAGGCTGAAAAAGATCTTATGGAAAGATACGAAGTTTACAAGAAAAAAGCACAAGAGTGCTAAAATAAAATGGGGCGTAGCGTTTGCTACGCCCTGTTTGAAATATTGAAAAGAGGTAAGCTTATGAATATTATTGATGTTCATGCACACATATGGAAGGGAAAATATGAGGAAGACAAAGCAAAAATAATGCAGGCTGTTGAAAAATATGGTTTTAACAAAGTGCTTGTTTCAGCACTTTGTAGCCATACTCCAGATGAGGATTTGGTTAAAGAGGCAAATCAAGAGGTGGCGAAGTTTGTAAAAGAACAACCCCAAAATATTGGAGGTTATGCCTATGTAAGTCCTGAACACAAAAATGCCCTAGATGTTATTAAACGTGGTATCGAGGAACAAAATATGGTTGGCATCAAGTTTTGGGTTTCGGAGTTTTGTGATGCAAAAGTTGTTAATCCGCTTGCTGAAAAACTGATTGAATACGATGTTCCTGTTCTTATTCATACTTTTAAAAAATATGGTGGACAGATTGCATCTGAGTCTACAGCAGTTAATATAAGAAACCTCGCTTTGAGATATCCGGAATTAAAGATAATCATGGCACACATTGGCGGAAATGGATATCATGCAGTTCCTTTGGTAAGGAATTTAAAAAATGTCTGGATTGATATATCCGGTTCAATTTTCAGAGGCAATGAGCTTAATTATACTATTAAGAATGTCGGTGTTGACCGTCTTTTATTTGGAACTGATATGCCGGGCTCACTCCTGGTATCTTTGGGACAGGTGCTGGAGGCAGATATTTCTGATTCGGATAAAAATAAAATACTCAGTCAAAATGCAGAAAAGCTCTTCAAACTTAATCAAGGAGGTGCTTTTTAATGATAGATTTTAATTGTTTCATTGGAACATGGCCATTCTATAAAGTTAAGGGCACTTTTGATGAAATAAAGAATTTGCACCAAAAAAATAGCATAGAATATGGATATATTTCATCGCTCAATTCAATTTTCTACAACGATTTTTATGAAGCTGAAGAGGACCTTTATAAAACAATTAAAGACAGTAACTATAAACAGGTTGTGACGATTAATCCAATGCTTGATGGTTGTCAAAATACTCTTTTGCGATGTATTGATGAGTTTGATGTTGCAGGGATAAGAATTTTCCCCGGTTTTCACAACTATTCGTTAGATTCAGAGTGTTTATTACCTATTATTGAGATTGCTAAGAAACATAAATTGCCGATTTTTTTAACACTTCGCATGGATGACGAAAGAATGTTTTATATGTTTGCACCAAATACGGTGCCGATGGATTCGGTAATGGAGTTTGTCACAAAAAATAGCGATGTTAATATCCTTTTGTGCAATGTCAGAATACCGGAAATACTGTTAAAAAAAGAAGAGTTGGAAAAATGTCCAAATGTTTTCTTTGATACATCGGGATTTAAAGACGCCCGCTTTGGAATAAATAAACTTGAAAACTTATGTGAGCGTGTTGTTTATGGTTCACTTGCACCTGTTTTTTGCTTGAAAAGTACTGCTCTTGTTGTTGATGTTGACGTTGATGATAAAGATGTCAGGAAAAAAATCAAAAGCGGTGAAGAGTTTTTAAAATTAATTAAATAATGTTTTATAATATAAAAAACTCAGGTTTAAATGAACAGAACCAGTAAAAACGGACAATAGAAAAAAGAACCCTCCTATGGTATAATAAAGAAAACCGTAGGAGGATTTTTTATGCCCAGAGAATACAGACATATCAAGGAATACAAAAATGAACTACTTGAATTAAAATCGAAAGGAT
>JAZNGL010000107.1:0-4277 GCA_045576435.1 Clostridia bacterium | reverse complement strand
ATGGAATTTTTCTTGGAAAAATCCTCTTTTTTCATGGATAAATTCTCGCAGGATATGTATGCTGCCGTTTCATGCTCTTTAAGAAGCCATAGCTCAGGCTCAACAAAAATCTGACGTTTTTGCCCTCGCCCCTTGATTATTTCCTGAAATCTGTTCTGCACACCCTTAGACGTTATTGCTCCGAATTTTTCATATATTTCCTTGTTGAACAATCCAATATCAATAATTCCGTTGAAAATTCTTTGGCAATCATCCTCGCTGATTCCAAGGCACTCCGAAATATCAAACATGAGATTTTCATCAAACATGGTGAAATATCCTGAGCTATCAGAATATATACTGCACAAAAAACTTAAATGCATCACAATCCCGTTTGAACCATATTCCCGCTTGAGCCGTCGCACTCTTCGGTCTGAAAAATAATCAACATCAAACGGGAAATATCGGGCGCTGTTTGTTGAATGTCTCGCCACTTAATCACTCCCCATCTAAAACTGTCACGCGCAGAGCATCTTGAGTTAAAAAGCTCTGCTTTTTTTCAGTGTCATCCTCTCTTTCCTCCCTAAAATCATCTCCGTCAAATAAAACAAGCTCGCCAAAGCCTCTGGGCGTTAAGCGGCGCTTCCTCACAAAACTCTCCCGACTTCCAAACCTTTCCGTTTTGAGTATTACTGGGTCCGTCATTTGTGTTTTCCTCCATTTTGTTTCTTTTTATAAACTTTTTAACTGAAAAACACACCAACAATTTCGTTTTGATTAAGATTAAGTGTTCGCGAAATGAAAATAATTTCCGCAAGATTAAATTCAATTTCCCCGCTAATCCTTTTGCTAAATCCCCTTTTATCAAGATTTACAGCGTTTAACATCCTTGTTTCATCAATGCCTCTATCCGTCATGATTTCTCTCAATAGCTTTTCATTCATTCTTTTTTACCCCCTTTAAAATGTTTCCTATCCGCAACATAAATTTTACCATTTTTGGAAAATAATGTCAATAATTTTTTACTTTTTTTGGAAAAAAGGTTGCAAACCGAGTTTTGATATGTTACAATTGTTTTGCGGGAACAACAATGATTTCCACATGAATTTTATCAATAGGAGCTGAATTAAATGAGCTTTGACTTATATCAAAGGCGAAAAGAACTCGCTTTAACATTAGATGATGTTGCAAAGCACGTCGGAGTTAGCAAAAGCACCGTTAAAAAATGGGAAACAGGCGACATAAAGAACATGAAACGAGATAAAATTCTTTTACTTTCAAACATCCTTCAGGTGTCACCGATTGAATTTTTACTTCAGCCCTTAGCCTCCTCTGATGTCGGGTGTGTCACCGAAATTCACTATAGAAAAAATCGTCATTTCGTTAGTGAAACCTTTTCAGAGGAAGACTTTAACTATCTTCTCAAAACAATTGAATTAATCAAGCGCAATCGTTAGTGTTCTTTATTTAATATCTTTAATTTAAATCAAAAAAACGGACAAAAACCACGAATTGCAGAAATTAAAATACGCCAAGCAATTCGCCCCGTTTTGCAGTTTTGAGGGCAACAAGATTATCTCCTTAACACCACCTTTAAAATAAGATTTTCCAGCCGTTGATTTCGGTACACATTTTGCTTGTGTGCCGCCTTTTTTATCCAAAATTTTTCCTAATTTATATTGACTTTTGTTATGAAAAGTGTTAAACTGAAAAAAGTTAACACACCTATAAGGAGCTTTTATTATGGTAAAGAATGATATAATTATAAACGGTGTTCGTCTTGGCGAGCACAACCTTGACCCAAACAAAATAATTGAAGAAATCAACGAAAAATGTATCGCCCACGGAATGAATTTTGTTTCCATTTCCACATACGGCGGTGCCTTTAACGTTACTAAAGAGATGAAGCAAAGTCAGTTTATCGAAGTGGCAGAATATTGTGCTGAACACAAGATATATTTTGCCTTTGTTGGCGGTGGCGACAGAATTCACGCAGGCTTCACAAAAGAAACCGCAAAAAAGATGAAAGAGATTGCGGGCGAATATTTCCTTATATATTCAATGGCAGAGCTTGGCTCCGCATATTCATGCAAAGCAAACGGCTATTTATCTGCACCAACAGAGCCTTGGAAAGACTTGCAGAGTGCAAAGGATTCCTTTGTTAGCAGAGTCGCAAAACACGTTGCAGAAAACAAAATGGACTGCGACCTTGCAACCTCAGTTATTGAATCAACCTCTATGATTGCCTATGAGGGCGAGGGCGGCATAACCTATCCAACAATGGAGTTCTGGCCGGGCGATATGACAATTTCTGCAGCATTTACTCGTGGCACCGCAACTGCATATAATTGTCCTATGTGGATAGTTTATTTTGCACACGAATGGTATGGCGGAGTTCGTCATGATGAGCTGAAGAAAAAACGCTTAAAAATGGGATATGATTACTGCTATATGTCAGGCGGTAACTCTTTTGTTCTCGAAAGCGGCGATGAAAACATATATACATTTGGTGTTAACCAGAGCTATGATGGTCCGCTCCCTCAGCACTACCGCAAAGTAGTTCGTGATTTTGCCAAGTTTGTTAAAGAAGATGGTCGTCCTGCCGGCGGTCCAAAGGTGAGAGTTGCATTTGTTTATGGTAACCTCGATGGCTATAGCTTCCGTCATAGCGGTGGCTCACTCTGGCGCGGACATATGCAAGAGGAATATGGCTATGGTGAACCCGAGCGCACATGGAGAATTTTAGACACCATCCAACATAAAAGAACGTGGGCAGATACATATAACTATACCGACGAAAAAGGTCTTGACCTTTCAGGAGCTCCCGGATATGGTATTTATGACGTTATTCCCGCAACAGCAAGTGCAGAAATATTCTCAAAATATGACTACTTAATCTTTGTTGGCTGGAACACAATGACCGACGAGATTTATGATAATCTCAAGAAATTCGTGGAAAAAGGCGGACGTTTGTTCATGACCGCAGCTCATCTCAACACATCAAACAAGCGTGACGGCGAAATTTCTCTTGTTAAGGGCGGAAAGGTCAGCGACCTTTTTGGATGCGACCTCGACACAGAAAACATGTTCCGCAACGAAAACGGCAGCAACCTTGAAGAGAGCATTGTTCCTGAATTCAAGTATTGTTCAACCGCAGTCACATTCTCAGACCCATATTTTGCAGAGGGCTACATCAACTATGCAAAAGCAAACATCACAACGGGTACTATAACAGGAAGAATTTCGAACAAATTTGGTGAAACAGAGCCTGAAACTCTTCCGGTTTCTTTGGTTGAAAACAAGTGTGGCAAGGGTTACACCGTTCTCATGACAGCTCTTGACTATCCATCAGGCGCAGGCTTCCCTCTCTATCAGCACATAGTTCGCGAAATTCTCACCGCAAGCCACAGAACTGCAGACATCAAGGTATATGGTGCAGATTCACTCCGCTTCACAGTTTATGAGGGCGACAAGGTTTATCTCCTTAACACCGACTTCGATTGCAGTATTTTTGCATATATCGACTATGGCACACACACAAAGGAAATCATGCTTAAACCATGTGAATTCAAAGCAGTTGAAAAAGATTAATAAATCAAATAAACAAAACGACATGCGAACCAAAGTTCGCATTTCGTTTTAATTTCTTTTGCTGACTCTTTTAAAAATTCTCAATAAATTATTTAAAACCATTGACAACAATAAAAAAACATAGTATAATATTTGGTGTTGTTTTAGCAACTGCTAATTTCAATATCCATCGGGATGTGGCCCAGCTTGGTAGGGCACTTCGTTCGGGACACGGTACTATTCAATTCGCAAGTATCCAGCCGAACTCCCACAAACCTTTTAACACCGCCAATTTACGGCGACTTAAAAAAACAAAATACATGTGGTCAAACCAGTTTTGACCACATGTTATCCCACAGATACGGGAACTCTTGTAAAATCACATAAACATTTTTCAATATCGGGATGTAGCGCAGTTTGGTAGCGCGCTTCGTTCGGGACATTGCGATAACCAATTCATTCGCAAAACGCCGAACCCCAACAAACCGTTCAACACCGCCACTTATGGCGACCAAGAAAACAAAATACATGTGGTCAAATCAGTTTTGACCACATGTTATCCCACAGACACGAAAAAATATTAAAACTTAATAACGGGGTGTAGCGCAGTTTGGTAGCGTGCTTGCTTCGGGAGCAAGAGGCCGCGGGTTCAAGTCCCGCCACTCCGACCAAAAAAGAGAGGAAGAGTTCCACGCAAGTGGGGCTCTTTTTCTCTTTTCCATTATGCG
>JAZNGL010000106.1:0-10274 GCA_045576435.1 Clostridia bacterium | reverse complement strand
GCTATGGAAAAGGTTACAAGTGATGGCGTTATCACTGTTGAAGAATCTAAAACCGCTGAAACATATTCAGAGGTTGTTGAAGGAATGCAGTTTGACAGAGGATATATCACACCATATATGGTAACCGATACAGAAAAAATGGAAGCCGTAATCGATGATGCTTATATCTTGATAACAGATAAGAAGATTGCAAACATACAGGAAATTCTTCCTCTTCTTGAACAAATTGTTCAGCAAGGTAAAAAACTTCTTATTATTGCTGAAGACATCGAAGGTGAAGCACTTTCAACTTTGATTGTTAATAAACTTCGTGGAACATTCACATGTGTTGCAGTTAAAGCTCCTGGCTTTGGCGACAGAAGAAAAGCTATGCTTGAGGATATTGCAATTCTCACAAATGGTACTGTAATTTCCGAAGAATTAGGTCTTGATCTCAAAGAAACAACAATTGACCAGCTTGGTCGTGCTCGTCAGATTAAAGTCCAAAAAGAAAACACAATTATCGTTGATGGAGCAGGCGATGCAGAAAAGATTCAAAATCGTGTTAAGCAGATTAAAACACAAATTGAAGATACAACTTCTGAGTTCGACAGAGAAAAACTTCAGGAAAGACTTGCTAAACTTTCAGGCGGTGTTGCTGTAATCAAGGTTGGTGCTGCAACAGAAGTCGAAATGAAAGAAAAGAAACTCAGAATTGAAGACGCTCTCGCTGCAACCCGTGCTGCTGTTGAAGAAGGTATTGTTGCCGGCGGCGGTACTGCATTCATCAATGCAATCCCTGCAGTTGAAGCGCTCATGAATACCTTAAGTGGCGATGAGAAAACAGGGGCTTCAATCGTTCTTCGTGCTTTAGAAGAACCTGTTCGTCAGATTGCTTTCAATGCAGGTCTTGAGGGTTCAGTAATCGTTAACAAGATTAAATCAAGTGAAATCGGCGTTGGCTTTAATGCACTCACCGAAGAATATATGGATATGCTTAAGAACGGTATTGTTGACCCAACTAAGGTTACACGTTCAGCACTCCAGAATGCAGCATCTGTTGCTTCTATGGTTCTCACAACCGAAAGTGTTGTTGCAAACAAACCTGATCCGGCAGGTGAAGCAGCTGCAGCCGCTGCAATGGCAGGCGCAGGTGGCGGAATGTATTAATTCGCAGATTTTTAAGCGGCATAGCTCGGTAGCTATGCCGCTTTTTTTAAAGAAAAACACCAATTGTATATAAGTACTGTATTTTTATGCAAAAAAAATGTAATATTTATGCAAAAAACACTTGACAAACGTTAAGAAATGGTATATTATATTCACATACAATGTATAAAAAAACATTTTAGGAGGAATTAAAAATGAAAAAAATCATCACACTAGCTCTTGCAGCTATCATGCTCACAGTAGCACTTGCAGGTTGTGGAGCAAACGAAGAAGCAAAAACAACATTCACAGTAGCAACAAATGCAGAGTTCCCTCCATTTGAATATCTTGAAGGCGACAAAATTGTCGGTGCAGAGATAGAAATGGCTGAAGCTCTCGCAGAAAAAATGGGTCTTACCCTTGAAATTACAAACATGGATTTTGATGCAGCCCTCACAGGCGCTGCAACAGGCAAATATGATGTTGCAATTTCAGGTATCACAGCAAATGATGAGCGTAGAAAGAACATGAACTTCTCAGATGACTATTATAAAGCATCTCAGGCAATCATTGTTGTTAAGGATAGCGAAATAGTTAAGGCTGCTGATTTGGAAGGAAAAACTGTTTCTTGTCAGGAAGGAACAACAGGCGAGCAGTATCTCTTAGACAACGGATATAACATTCAGTCTTTCAAGACAGGTGCAGAGGCCGTTTCTGCTCTCACAACCGGTAAGGTTGACGCAGTTGTTATTGACGACCAGGTTGCAAAGAACCTTTCTGCAGCACAAAACGGTGCAACAGTTGTTCTTGACGAAGCTCTCACTCAGGAAGCATATGCAATCGCACTTGAACTTGGCGATGATGAGCTCACAGCAAAAGTAAATGAAGCTCTTGCAGCTATCAAGGCTGACGGCACATTACAGAAAATTTTTGAAAAATACGATTTGCCGCTTGACGTTGAATAATTAAACATTCTCAAAAGCGACGCAGGTCTTCTGCGTCGCTTTTGCACATTCACGTTTTAAACGTGAAGTTAGGAGGAAAAATGGACTGGTTTAACAATTGGCTTAACAAATTATACGAAACTTTTATCGTTGCAGACAGATATAAAATTCTTATTGATGGTTTTGAAAAAACTTTGATAATAACCTTTGGTTCATTGATAATCGGTGTTATTATAGGCACCATTATTGCAATTATAAAAGTTTTTGCAGACGGCAACAAAGCGCTAAAACCTTTGGATTTTTTATGTAATGTATATTTAACAGTAATCCGTGGAACGCCTGTTGTTGTTCAGTTACTCATATCATTTTTTATCATTTTTGTATCAGCAAAAGATGGAACATGGGTTGCCATCATAACCTTTGGTATTAATTCAGGTGCCTATGTTGCTGAAATAATCCGTTCAGGTATTATGGCAATCGACCCCGGACAAACTGAAGCAGGTCGTTCTTTGGGATTTTCTAAAATACGTACAATGTGGCTTATAGTTCTTCCACAAGCATTCAAAAACATACTTCCTGCAATCGGCAATGAAATGATTGCTCTTCTTAAGGAAACTTCTGTTGCAGGATATGTTGCTGTAATCGACTTGACAAAAGCCGGAAATCAGATAAAAAACACTACATACGATAACATAAATCCAATTATGCTCGTTGCTCTTGTTTATCTTGCAGTTGTTATGATTATGACTAAATTACTCGCTATTCTCGAAAGGAGGTTGCGTAAGAGTGAAAGATAATATTATAATCCAAACCGAAAACCTCTGCAAACACTATAACAATGGTGAATTAAAAGCTTTAAACGGTGTTACATCCGAAATCAAAAAAGGTGAAGTTGTTGTTGTTATCGGTCCTTCAGGAAGTGGTAAGTCAACATATCTTCGTTCTTTAAATCTTCTTGAGGTGCCAACATCCGGTAAAATTATCTTTGAGGACAAGGAACTAACTAGCTCAAAAACAAACATCAATCTTCATAGGCAAAAAATGGGTATGGTTTTTCAACATTTCAACCTATTCCCACATATGAATGTTCTTGAAAATCTCACACTTGCACCAATCAAGCTTCTCAAGCAGTCGAAAGAAGAGGCAGAAAAAAATGCACTTAATCTTCTCGAAAGAGTTGGGCTTGCAGACCGTGCCGAAGCATATCCATCACAGCTTTCAGGTGGACAAAAGCAACGTGTTGCTATTGTTCGTGCACTTTGTATGAATCCTGAGGTTATGCTCTTTGATGAACCAACTTCAGCTCTCGACCCTGAAATGGTTGGGGAAGTTCTTTCGGTTATGAAGCAGCTCGCAGCCGACGGAATGACAATGATTGTTGTTACTCACGAGATGGGTTTTGCACGTGAAGTTGCCGATAGAATTATTTTTATGTACGATGGACAAATTGCAGAAGAAGGAACTCCTGAAGAAATCTTCAGTAATCCTCAAAATCCAAGAACTCAGCAATTTTTACAAAGTATATTATAATAAAAACAGCATATGTTTAAAGATATCTGCTGTTTTTATCCAATAAGTATTGATTTTATCTTATATATATGCTAAAATTAATTTACTCGATAAACCATAAAGCAAAGGTGATTATTATGATACTCGCTATTGATATTGGAAACACAAATATTGTTCTTGGCGGTTTTGAAAACGATAAGCTTGAGTTTGTTGCGAGAATCGCCACAAATCCAAACAAAACAGAGGACGAATATGCAACAAAAATAAGAAGCATTCTGTCTTTGCATAACGTGGACACATCTGTTGTTGGTGGAGCTATTATTTCTTCAGTTGTTCCTCCTCTTACATCGGTTGTAAAACGCGCTATTAAGCTTATTTATAATATTGACGCACTAATTGTTGGTCCGGGAATAAAAACAGGCATAAATATCCATTGTGATAATCCCGCAAGCGTTGGTGCAGACCTCATTTGTGCCTGTGTTGCAGCACATTATCTTTATGGAAGTCCGTCGCTGATTGTTGATATGGGAACTGCTACAAAAATTATGGTTATGGATAAATCCGGCTCCTTTATTGGTGTTTCAATAATCCCCGGCGTGAATATTGCCCTCAAAGCACTCGCAAGCGGAACAGCTCAGCTTCCACAGATAAGTCTGGATGCGCCAAAATCCGTCATTGGAAAGAATACTGTGGATTGTATGAAGTCAGGTGTGGTTTTTGGAAATGCAAGTCTTATTGATGGCATGATTGACCGTTTTAATGAAGAAATGGGCGACAACTTGCCCGTTTACGGCACCGGCGGTCTTGCGGCAACAATTCTTTCCCATTGTAAACACGAAATTACTCTTGATGCGGATATGGTATTAAAAGGATTAAATATTCTGTATAATAAAAACATTTAATCCCTTTATTAAATAAAATTTTATGCATTGGATCGTTATCTTAACGAACGATAGCAGAAAGGAATTTTTATGAAAAATCAAAACAAAATGACAACACAAACTATGGTTCTTGGCGCAATTCTAACAGCCCTCGTTATTATTCTTCAATATCTGAGCATGGCTATCAGATTTGGTACATTTTCAATAACTCTATCGCTCATGCCCATTGTTATTGGAGCTTTGACTTGTGGCGTGGGAATGGGAGCGTGGCTTGGTCTCGTATTCGGCATAACCGTTCTTCTGACGGGTGATGCTGCTCCTTTTTGGGTTGTTAACACTTGGGGAACATTTATAACAGTTATTGTAAAAGGCATTGCAAGTGGCTTTTTCCCGGCACTAATATTTAAGCTTTTAAAGAAGGTTAATCCAATAATTTCATCTTCAATTGCTGCAATTGTTAGTCCTATTGCAAACACCGGTGTGTTTTTGCTTGGTTGTGTTATTTTCTTCATTCCCACACTAATCGAATGGTATGGAAATGTCACAGCCTTCCTTGTTACAATATTCAGTTTTAACTTTGTTATTGAGTTAGCGCTTAATATTATTCTCACACCTGCGATTGTGCGCCTGATTAAAATAAAATTGAAATAGCCGAAAGGAAATATCCGATGTCTGATATTTTTTTAAGAACTGAAATGCTTTTAGGTGATAAAAATATGCAGAAATTAAAAACCGCCCGAGTGGCGGTTTTTGGTCTTGGTGGTGTTGGTGGTCACGCAACTGAGGCTCTTGCTCGTTGTGGTGTTGGTTTTTTTGATTTGTTTGATAATGATATTGTTGCGGAGTCTAACATAAATCGTCAAATCATAGCACTCAATTCAACCATCGGCCAGTTTAAAACCGAAGCCATGGCAAACAGAATCCATGACATTAACCCCTCCGCCTCTGTTACCTGCCATAATGTTTTTTATCTGCCTGATAATGCCGATAAATTTCCTCTTTCAAATTATGATTATATTGTAGATGCAATCGACACTGTTAGTGCAAAAATCGAACTTGCAACGAGAGCTGAAAAGCTTGGTGTTCCCATTATAAGTTCTATGGGAACAGGAAACAAATTAAATCCAACCGAACTTGAAATTTCAGACATATATAAAACTTCAGTTTGTCCTTTAGCAAGGGTTATGAGACGAGAACTTAAAGCAAAAGGAGTTTCATCATTAAAAGTTGTCTATTCAAAAGAAAAACCTAAAACCCCTATTGTTTGTAGTGAAGCCATCGCAAACTGCCGAACGCCTGGTAGCACCTCGTTCGTTCCCTCTGTTGCAGGCTTAATTATTGCAAGCGAGGTAATAAAGGATATTTGCAAAGAATAGCGTGTTCTATTTCAAGAAAAATAACTTTTTAATTCATTATATTTCAATTCCAAGAGCTACACGTCTAACCAAATCCAACGCAAACATCGCAGAGCGTTCTCTAACAACATCGCGGTTTCCTGCTAAATTTAACTTAAAGGCTTTATGAATTCCATTTCCGCAAATCCCGACATAAACAAGTCCAACAGGCTTTTCTTTTGTTCCACCTCCGGGACCCGCAATTCCCGTTATTCCTATTCCAAAATCTGCTTCAGCAAGTTTTCTAACACCTGCGCACATTTCAAGGGCAGTTTCCTTTGATACCGCACCAAATTCATCAAGTGTTTTTATTTCAACTCCCAAAAGCTTATTTTTTTGTTCGTTCGAATATGTGACAACACCGCAATCAAAGCACGCAGATGCTCCCGGAATCGAGGTTATTTTACCCGCAAGCAATCCTCCTGTGCAACTTTCTGCCGTCGCAAGTTTTAATCCCTTTTTTTGCAAAATTTCGCACACCGTCGCCTCTAAGCTATTGTCATCGCCTTCGGCATAAATCATATCACCAAGGCTTTCTCTTACCTTTTCCTCGAGTGGCATGATTTTTTTCTGTGCTTCATCCATATTTTCCGCACTCGCAGTTAATCTTAAAACAACTTCTCCCATTTTTGCATATGGGGCAAGCGATGGATTTGTACTTTCAGTCATCAATTTATTTAATTTTTCGTCTAATGCAGATTCTCCAATGCCAAAAACTCTGAGTGATTTTGAATATATTGCTTTATCTGTTTTTGTTTCAAGATAAGGGCAAACCTTTTTGTCAAAAAGTGGCTCCATCTCTGATGGCGGACCCGGCAACATAACAAATATTCCTTTATCTGTTTCAACAATTGCTCCCGGAGCAGTTCCGTTTTCATTTTCCAAAACAATACATCCCTCCGGCATATCTGCTTGCTTTAAGTTATTCGCCGCCATATACATGCCATTTTTTTCAAATCTCTTTTTTAGCGCCACAAGACTTTCCTCATGGGTAACACATTTAAGCCCACAAAACTCTGCAATTGTCTCCTTTGTTAAATCATCGCCTGTTGGTCCAAGTCCGCCTGTGGTAATTATTAAATCTGCCCTGTTTGACGCAAGTTCAAGTGCAGACATAAGACGATTTTTATTATCTCCAACAACAGTCTGATAAAAAACATTAATTCCATATTGGCTGAGTCTTTGGCTTAAAAATCTTGCATTTGTATTAAGAATTTGTCCAAGTAAAAGTTCTGTTCCAACCGCAATAATTTCCGCATTCATCATCTTTCAGCTCCTAATACCTATACTTTTAATGACTATTTTATTATAAGAATTTCCTCTTCATTTATTGCTTCAGAAATCAACTCATCAATATTTATTAAAGCCTTTTCCGCCTCTATAATTTCATCAAGCTGAGGCTTAGTTTTGGGATGCTTAGGAACAAAAATCGTACAGCAATCCTCATATGGCAAAATAGATGTTTCATAAGTTCCGATTTTCTTTGAAATGGTTACAATTTCCTCTTTATCCATCCCAATTAACGGGCGAAAAACAGGTTGCGCAACTGCATTATCGGTACAAACAAGGCTCTCCATAGTCTGGCTTGCCACTTGTCCTATGCTCTCACCTGTAATCAAGGCCGCAGAATTTTCCCTATAAGATATTTTTTCCGCAATCCTCATCATTATTCTTCTCATAATAACAGTAAGATAATTTTCAGGACATTTCTCAATTATTTCAAGCTGAATTTTTGTAAACGGAACAACATGGAGTCGGATTTTTCCACAATACGCAGACATCAATTTTGCAAGGTCGATAACCTTTTCCTTTGCTCTGTCACTTGTATACGGATGGCTATGAAAATGGACTGCTTCAATCTCCACGCCACGCTTTGCAATCATATATCCCGCAACCGGACTGTCAATCCCACCCGAAAGCAAAATTGTTGCTTTTCCGTTGGTTCCTATTGGCATTCCTCCTGCACCACGCTCTTTCTTGGTATAAACATATGCCTCCTGTCTGATTTCAATATTAACAACCATATCTGGCTGATGCACGTCCACCTTTATATCATGAAAAGCCTCAAGCACTTTGCCACCTATTTCCATACAAATTTGTGGCGAATTAAGAGGGAAGGACTTATCCTCACGTTTTGCCTCAACCTTAAAGGTTTTTTCGGTTGTTCTGCTATCAGCCACACAAGTTTTAACCGCTTCTGCAATACTTTCTATATCTTTTTCACATTTCATAACAGGACAAATATTCACTATTCCAAACACTTGTTTAAGTGCCTCAACCGCCTCATTCATATCCGCATTTTCAAGAGGTTCAACATAAACCGTTGATTGCGCACGTCTCACACTGAATTTTCCAATCTTGTCTAAACGACTTTTTATATTATCCATTAGTTTACGTTCAAACAACGGCTTATTAAGACCCTTCAGAGCAATTTCGCCATATTTTAATAAAATCAAATCTATCTTTTGCATAAAATTTCCTTTCTATCGCAATTAATTAATACGTCTCATTGCGACATTATAAGACGCTTTAAATTTATCTTTTTAGTAACCTTCTTATTTTCTTAACGTTTTCGGCAACCTTTTCAATTGTATATTCAATTTCTTCTTCTGTATTAAATTCCGACAAGCTGAATCTTATGCTACCATCAATAAGTTTTCGGTCGGTTCCTATTGCCGTAAGCACATAGCTTGGGCCCTTCTTATGACTAGAACACGCGGAACCTGATGAAACATAAATCCCATCCGCCTCTAACGAATGCAGCAGAACCTCTGACTTAACATAAGCAAATGAAATATTTAGAATATGTGGCGCCGAATTCTCTTCCGGTGTATTTACAACCACATCATCAACTCTCTCCAAAATTCCATCTCTTAAGCGTTTTTTTAATCTCAACATTTTTTCTTGCTTATTAATTAATTTTTCGCAAGAAAGCTGTGCCGCAAAACCAAATCCGGCAATTCCGGGAACATTCTCCGTTCCGGGTCTGATATTGTTTTGCTGTCCGCCACCAAACAAAATCGGTGCAAGCTTTGTGCGATTTTTAACAAACAATGCACCAACGCCTTTTGGTCCATGAATTTTGTGTGAGCTAAGAGATATAAAATCCGCGCCAACCGATGCTGCAGTAAAAGGAATTTTACCATAAGATTGCACCGCATCTACGTGAAAACAAGTATTAGAATTCTCAGCTTTTATTATTTGTGAAATTTTTTCAACTGGCTCAATAGTTCCAATTTCATTATTAACATGCATCACCGAAACCAAAACCGTATCTTTTCTCAACATCTTGGTAAATCTTGAAATATCAACTCTTCCGTCTTTCTGCACAGGAATATATTCAACAACATACCCTCTTTTTTCCATTTCATGTAGGGTATTATGAACTGCAGGATGTTCAATAGAGGTGGTTAAAATATGCTTTCCGCGATTTGCATTGCAAGCACCAATTATTGCAAGATTGTCTGCTTCTGTGCCACCCGAAGTAAAATATATTTCATTAGCAGATGCTTTAAGCGTTTCAGCAATTTGCTCCTTAGCAAGCTTTATCAACTTCTCTGCTTCAATTCCTTTTCTGTGCAACGACGAAGGATTTCCATATGAATTATACATTATATCCGCAACCATTTCAGCACATTGTCTATGAGGCTGTGTGGTTGAACTATTATCTAAATATACTTCCATTTCCAAATTCATCGCCTTTCTGTCTTTTATACTTAAAACAACGCTTATCAAAAAACGATAAGCGTAAGTTAGGTCACTATTAAATTTATAAACCTATAGTATATATTATGTATAAGGTTTTTGACATGTGATTAAATAAATATAAATAAACGTTATCAACCTTCAAATGGTTCAACAACATGAATTGGAATACTGCGTTCCACTTCTGTAAAACCATCAGGCAAAGACGAGCTATCTGCATAATCCATTGCGGAATTGATATAAGAAACATTGTTGTCGCTCATCCGTTCAACCTCAGAAAGTTCTGCTTCAAATCTTTTAATAGCTTCAATTGAAGCCTTTCTCAATTTATTAACTTCATTTTTGATTTGTTCAATCTTTTTATTTTCTGCTGAATAATAATTTTTTATTGCTCTGCGTTTTATCTCAATTTCCCGATTTATTATTCCTTTTTGCTCTTTAAGTTCGCGTTCAGCATTGCTTCGCATCTCATCAGCATCTCTTTGCGCCTCTAAGACTATGTTTTTAGCATTTTTTTCTGCTATTCTCAACACAGAAACAATTTCTTCACGATTTTCTTGGAGCTTGTCAATCTTCTCTCTTAACTCTGAAATTTCTTTATCTTTGGCCTTGATTTTCTCGTCAACACTTTCATCAAGTTTGCAGATATAATCATAAACATCTGACTTTTTAAAACCAAACAAACTATTCCTGAATCTCTTACCACTCATCAA
>JAZNGL010000105.1:0-5062 GCA_045576435.1 Clostridia bacterium | reverse complement strand
GGCAGAATATTTCACGTTTGAGGAAGATGACGGAAAATTAGAGGAAATTCTAGAAAGCTTTGTTAAACAATTTTATTTTACCATGGATAAAATCCCGTCAGAAATACATTTATCAGATGATATTGAAGAGGCACCTGCAATTTCTGAGTGGTTGAGCATAAAAGCCGGACACAAGGTATCAATTGTTGTCCCCAAACGTGGTGAAAAGCTAAGAATGGTGGAAATGGTTGTTAAGAACGCAGAGGAATCGCTATATAAATATAAGTTTGCCAGAAATCGTAACGAAGCACACCAAAACAAAATCCTTTCGGAGTTAACGGAATTGCTCAGCCTCAGTGAAACACCATTTCGAATTGAGTGTTATGATATTTCAAATATATCAGGAGACTCGTCTGTTGGTGCTGAGGTTGTATATGTTAATGCGTCACCCCAGAATAAACTTTATCGCAGATTTAACATTAAAAGTGTTGAGGGTGCAAATGATTATGAAAGCATGCGAGAAGTAATCTTCAGGCGTATCTCTGAGGGGTATAAAGAGGAAGATTTAATTAAAGATGGTAAGCTCGATAGCTCAAAGGCTAAATTCTTACCATTCCCTGACCTGATTCTGCTTGATGGTGGAAGAGGGCATGTTGCGGCAATCAGGGAGCTTTTTGAAACCTTGGGTGAAACCATACCGATTTATGGCTTGGTTAAGGATGATTTTCACAAAACCCGCGGAATAACTGATGAAACAAAGGAATATGACATTGATTCAAAGTCGGAACTGTTCAGGTTTTTGAGTGGAATGCAGGAGGAGGTTCACCGCTTTGCGATTACGGCTCACAGAAAAAAACACGAAAAAAAGAGCATAAAATCGGAGCTTGAGGAAATAAGTGGAGTTGGTGCAACAACAAGAAAAAAACTGCTCTCACATTTCCTTAGTATAAAAGCCATTAAAAATGCTGAAGTTAGTGAACTTATGTCGGTTGTAAACCGAAAAACGGCGCAAAACATATATGAATATTTTCATAAGGAGAACAACATATGAGCGTTGTGGTTGACCAGAGAATTGATGAAGAAATAGAGAAGTCTTTAAAAAAAATGGGTATTAAATATATTAAGTCCTGTGCTTTTGAAAGTCTTTATTTTCCTGTGGATACACATCCTGATATGCAAATACATTTTGTTGATGAAAAAACTGCTGTTGTGGCACCATTTGCATATGAATATTATCACAATTTACTCGGCGAAAATGTTTCATTGATAAGAGGAAAAACTGATCCTGATAGTAAATATCCGGGGGATTGTGCGTATAATGTTGCAACAATCGGCAGACGTGTGATTGGGAATTTAAAGTATGTTGATGAAAAAATTAAGGAGATATATTTAAAAAAAGGTTTTGAGTTTATTGATGTTAAGCAGGGATATGCTAAATGTAATTTGTGTATCGTTGATGATAATGCCGCAATAACGGAAGATGAGGGGTTGTTCAAAACGCTTTCTGAGGCGGGAATTGAAATGCTCAGAATAGGCACGGGCGAAGTTAAAATGCCACCGTTCGATTATGGGTTTATCGGTGGTGCATCAGGGTTTATCGCACCCAAAACACTTGCGTTTTGCGGTGATTTAGAAAAACATAGTGAAGTCTTATCAATAAAAAGCTTTATTGAACGACATAAAGTTAAAATTGTGAATCTGGCGTCACAAGAATTACATGATTTTGGCAGTATTTTGTATTTTTTGTGAAAAATTTTTAAAAATATTTACAGTTTAGGACAATTGTGCTATTATAAAAATGAGAGGATGATGAAAAATGTTATATAAAAAAATACCATTAGATGCTAATGACCAAAATGCTTTTCTTGAGGTTTATGTTGCAGATGAGGTTTCTGATTTGAAACGTAAAGCAATTTTAATAATACCTGGCGGTGCATACCACGGAATAAGCAAAAGAGAAAGTGAGCCTGTTGCTTTGGCGTTTATGCCACATTGTTATAATGCATTTATTTTGCACTACTCTGTGGGTGAAAATGCTTTTTTTCCAAAACAGCTTATTCAGGCTTCAAAAGCAATGAAGCACATCAAGGATAATGCCAAAGAATATAACATCGACCCTGAAAATGTTTTTGCAGTTGGTTTTTCAGCGGGCGGACATCTTGCGGGCTCGCTTGGAATTTTATGGAACCATGATAAAATTTATGAGGAACTTGATATGGAATATGGCTATAACAAGCCAAAGGGTGTTATGCTGATGTATCCTGTTATCACAGGTGTTGAAGAAGATATTTGCCCCAAGGGCTCGTTTAAAAATCTGCTCGGCGAAAATGCGTCTTATGAAGCGCGTCTTGAATGCAGTCTTGAAAAACATGTCAATGAAAATTCAAGTCCTGCGTTCATTATGCACACCGCAAACGATGCGTCTGTCCTCGTTAAAAACTCGCTGTATCTTGCTGAGGCATATAGTGATAAAGGTGTGCCTTTTGAACTTCATGTTTATCCCAAGGGAAGACATGGAATTTCGTTGGCAAATGAGATAACAGCAGTTGGCGATGAAACGCGTATTGATGAAGGCGTTGCAAAATGGGTTGAAAATGCAGTTTATTGGGCAGATAAATTATAAACCGATTTTAAAGGTGGTTAATTTTTGTGAAATGCGAATATTTTGAAAACAGAGATTGTGAATTTTATCCGTGCCATAAGCTTGAAAACATGAACTGTTTGTTTTGCTTTTGTCCACTTTATAATTTTGAGTGTGGCGGGGATTTTGAGTTAATCACAACAGATGACAAAAGGCAGATTAAGGATTGCAGCAACTGTGTTTTGCCACATACGGAACATGGTTATGACTATGTTATAAAGTTTTTAAAGAATGAGAAAATATAAAGGATAATATTTTGAAAGGAATTCTTTTATATGAACCCTGAAATTGAAATAGCAAAGCTCAGAGCCGAGCTTGAAAAACATAACTATAATTATTATGTTAAGGATAACCCAACCATCTCAGATTATGAATATGACATGATGCTTAAGCGTCTTATTGAGCTTGAGGAGGAAAATCCGCAGTTTGCCGATGAAAACTCGCCCACAAAGAGGGTTGGCGGTGCGCCACTCAAGGAGTTTGAAACGGTGAGCCACGAAGTTCCGATGCAGAGCCTTGGTGATGTTTTCTCATACGATGAGCTTGTTGAGTTTGATAATAGAGTTGTTTCAGGACTTGACGGCAAACAGGTTGAATATGTTGTTGAAATGAAGATAGACGGTCTTTCGGTTTCCCTTGAATATGAAAATGGTCGGTTTATGAGAGGTTCAACCCGTGGCGATGGGCTGATTGGTGAAAACATAACTGAAAATCTCAAAACAATTAAAGCAATACCGCTACGTATTGATACTGATATTGAGCGCCTTGAAGTGAGAGGCGAGGTTTACATGCCAAAGCTCAGCTTTGAAAAGCTGAACACCGAACGTGATGCGGAGGGCTTACCAACCTTTGCAAATCCAAGAAATGCAGCAGCGGGTTCGCTCAGGCAACTCGACAGTAAAATAACCGCCGAAAGAAATTTGAATATTTTTATTTTCAATATTCAAAGTTCGTCAAAGCCGATTTCTGACACGCACACAGGTGGACTTCATGAACTTGCAAAATTGGGATTCAAGGTGAGTCCGAGCCTTAACACTTTTAAAAATATAAAGGAAGCATATGATGAAATTCTCAGGATAGGCGATGAGAGAAGTGCACTTCCGTTTGATATTGATGGTGCGGTTGTTAAGGTTAACAGCCTTAGCCAACGTGAAACACTTGGTTCAACAAGTAAGGTGCCGAAGTGGGCAATTGCATATAAATATCCCGCTGAACAAAAAGAAACGGTTGTTGAAGATATTATCGTTCAGGTCGGCAGAACAGGGGTTATCACACCAAACGCCGTGCTAAAGCCTGTTAGAATTGCAGGTACTGTTGTTAGCCGTGCAACGCTTCATAACGAAGATTTTATAAAAGAAAAAGGTCTCATGCTTGGCGATAAGGTTTTAATTCAGAAAGCAGGAGATATCATCCCTGAGGTTGTTAAAGTCTTAAAGGAAAAACGAACGGGTGACGAAAAGGAATTTAAAATGCCAACGGTTTGCCCCGCATGCGGAGAGATGCTTTTCCGTGAGGAAGGCGAGGCTGCGCTCAGATGCATCAGCACAAATTGTCCTGCACAAAAACTGAGGTCTGTTATCCATTTTGCATCGAGAGGCGCAATGGATATTGAAGGTCTGGGCGATGCGGTTGCCGAGCAACTTATAAATGAGGGCTTGATTGAAAATGTTGCAGACTTATTTTATTTAAAATATGAGGATCTTGTCGGACTTGAACGTTTTGCAGATAAATCGGCGCAAAACCTCATTGATGCAATTGAAAATGCGAAGAAAAATTCGTTGGATAAGCTCATTTGTGGTCTTGGAATCAGGTTAATTGGAACAAGAGGCGCAAAGGCATTGGCAGAAAGATTTGGAAGCATGGATGCGATTATGTCGGCAACGCAGGAGGAGCTTTCGTCAATTGACGATGTTGGTGGAAAAATGGCAGAAAGTATTCTCCAGTATTTTAACGATGAAAAATCACGTGTTTTGATTGAAAGAATGAAAAACGCGGGTGTTAATATGGTTGCCGAAAAAATAGAACGAGGAACAATCTTTGCGGGAAAAACCTTTGTTCTGACGGGAACCTTGCCAAACCTCAAAAGGTCGGATGCACAAAAAATAATTGAGGATAATGGCGGAAAGGTTTCGTCATCTGTTTCAAAAAAGACTGATTTTGTTGTTGCAGGTGAGGAGGCAGGAAGCAAGCTTGATAAAGCACAAAGCCTTGGCGTTTCAATAATCACAGAAGCTGAATTATTAGAAATGCTTGATAACTAGTTAAAAAATAAATTTTAATATTTATTTTTTAAGAAAAGAGTGAGGTTAATTTGGGAAATTTGTTTTTGCAATTATAATGTTAATAGGAAAGTTGCTTAAAGACAAAGAATAAAAACATTATCTCCCTGATTTAAAATCTGGGAGATAAATTATTTTAACTTTATAACAAACTAAGACGGGA
>JAZNGL010000104.1:0-11907 GCA_045576435.1 Clostridia bacterium | reverse complement strand
CCGAGTGTCCTTTTTGTGTGATGTATGAGAAACTGGAAAAGGATGTTTTAAATTTCACAATGGGCCCTTCATATATGGAGCAGGATGTTCGTGACGAGACTAATGAAAAAGGGTTTTGTAATGAGCATTATAAAATGATGTATGAAAGCCATAATCGTTTGGGCCTTGCATTAATGCTTAGCACACATATGACAAAACTCCAAAAGGATATTGAAAATTTATTAAAAAAAGAGTTTGATGAACAAAAAAATAAAGGTTTTTTTAAGAAAAAAGAAAAAGCAGATGAAGAAACTGTCTCTAATTATATTGAAAGGCTTGAAAAGAGCTGTTTTGTATGCGAAAAAATAGAAAAAAGCATGAAAAGATATATAGAAACGTTTTTTTATCTTTGGAAAAAAGAGGAGGGATTCAGGAATAAGGTTAAAAATTCAAAAGGCTTTTGCTTGAAGCATTTTGAAAGATTGGTAAGTGCGTCAAAAAAGGAACTTTCAAAGGCACAGAGAGAAGAGTTTTTAGAGTTTTTGAGCGACTTCCAAATGAAAAATATTGAAAGAGTTAAATCGGAATTATTATGGTTTATAGATAAATTTGACCATAGGTTCAAAGATAAGCCCTGGGGGAATTCTAAAGATTCATTACACAGAGCGATTATAAAAACATCCGGGTGTGACATAGAAAAGAAAACAGACTTTAATATTTAAAAGATATATTTTAGAAAGGTTGTGTTAATTATGGCTAAGGAAAGAAAATATTATAATGTTCCGGAAATTAAGAATTTAAAGGAACTAATTGAGGTTACTGCAAATACTTTTGCGGATAGAGATGTGTTTATGTTTGCACGCGGTAAAGAAGAGGTATGTGTTAAATATTCACAGTTTAAAAAAGATATTGATGCTTTGGGAACCTATTTTTATGATTTGGGACTCAGAAATGAAAAGATTGTGGTTTATGGCGAAAATAGCTATGAATGGATAGTTACATATTTTGCAGCGGTAAATGGTTCAAATGTTATTGTTCCAATAGACAAGGAGCTTGGCTCTGTTGAGCTTACTAATTTGATTAATGATAGTGAAGCAAAAGCAATTATGTATTCTTCAGCAAAGAAGAATATTGTTGATGAATGTGTTGCAAATATTCCGACAATAAAACATTATATTTCAACAACGGATTTTGATGATTGTGTTAAAAAGGGCAACGAATTAATTGAAGCAGGAAACGTTGAATTTTTGGAAAATGTTATTGATTGCGAGAAAATGTGTGCTTTGATTTATACATCAGGAACAACAGGAAAACCAAAGGGCGTAATGCTTAGTCACAAAAATCTTGCAGCAGACGTTGTGAATAGTTGCAGAAACCTGCTGGAACCTCCCAACACGGTTGCAGTGTTGCCTCTCAATCACACGTTTGGAATGATGGCTTGCATAATGTGTCAGCTGATAACGGGATATACTGTATACATCAACAATAGTTTAAAGAATATACTTAAAGATATCAATATAATAAAACCCGAACATATATCGGTTGTTCCACTTTTTGTTGAGACATTTTATAAAAAGATTTGGAAAAATGCTGAGAAAACCGGCAAGGCAAAAATATTGAGAATACTCATAAAGATTAGCAATGCGCTGAGAAAAGTCGGAATAGATTTGAGAAAAGTGTTCTTTAAAACTGTTATAGATGCATTTGGTGGAAATCTTAAAATGATAATCACAGGTGGTGCCCCGATTAATAATAAGTATATGAAAGGCTTTGAAGATTTGGGAGTAACTATTATAAATGGTTATGGCATAACCGAGTGTTCACCGATTGTAGCAACAAACAGAAACGAAGAAATTAAGTTTGGAAGTGTTGGTGTTGCCATCCCGGGAACAGAGGTTAAAGTTGATAATCCTAATGAAGAGGGCGAAGGCGAACTTCTTGTTAAAGGCGATACCGTTATGTTGGGTTACTATAATAATCCGGAAGCAACTGAGGCTGCTTTTGATGGCGAATGGTTCAGAACAGGAGATATCGGAACAATTGACGAAGATGGATTTATATATATTACGGGTAGAAAAAAGAATATTATTATTCTGAGTAACGGAAAAAATGTATATCCTGAAGAAATTGAAGAGGTTATTTTGAGTGTTGAGGGCGTTAATGAAGTTTTAGTTTATGGTGATGACGATGTTATCTGTGCTGAAATATACACAGAAACACCTGAAGAAAAGGAAAGAATAAAGAAAGATGTTCAGGCTCTTAATGAAACGCTTCCATCACAAAAACAAATTAAGAAAATTGTGTTCAGGGATGTTGAATTTGAAAAGACAACAACAAAGAAGATAAAGAGATTTTTGCATTCGTAAAAGTGGAGTGTTTTGAAATGGTTAACATTGAAAACGATTGGGATGAAATTCTTGAGGGTGAGTTTGAAAAAGAGTATTACCTGAAACTTCGCGGATTTCTTGCAAGAGAATATAGGGAAAAAACTATTTTCCCTGATATGTATGATATATTTAATGCCCTTAAATTAACGCCATATAAGGATGTTAAGGCGGTGGTTTTAGGGCAGGATCCATATCATGGTGAGGGACAAGCGCATGGACTTTGCTTTTCGGTTAAAAAAGGCGTTGAGCCACCGCCGTCACTTAAAAACATATTCAAAGAAATTCACGATGATTTAGGAGAACCAATTCCCACACATGGCGAATTAACCAAGTGGGCAAAAGAGGGCGTGTTGCTTTTGAACGCAGCACTTACTGTTCGCAAGGGTGAAGCAAACAGTCACAAAGGAATGGGTTGGGAAATCTTCACGGACAGAGTGATTGAACTTTTGAATGAACGCGAGAAGCCAATAGTGTTTTTGCTTTGGGGATCAAATGCAAGACAGAAGAAGAAATTGATAACTAACCCACAACATAAGATTCTTGAATCGGTTCATCCAAGTCCGCTTTCAGCCTATAATGGCTTTTTTGGATGCAAACATTTTTCGTTGACCAATAAACTTTTGACAGATATGGGAGAAACACCAATAGATTGGTCGATTGATTAAGGCAATAATAATTTGGATTGGGAGTGAGATTATGAGAAACACGGTAAATATATTGGGAGTTAAGGTTGATAAAATAAATTTTAAAGATGCTGTTGAGAAAGCATATGAGTTAGCAAATTCTCAAGGTGTATCAACTATTTTTACTCCAAATCCTGAAATAGTTATGCATGCATGTGAGGATGATGAATTAAAAGAAATACTTAACAATGCCGATTTATGTACTGCGGATGGAATTGGCGTGGTATATGCTGCAAAAATTTTAGGAACACCCGTCCCTGAAAGAGTTGCAGGATTTGATGTTGTTTGTGCGCTATTGGAAAAGATGAGTCATAATGAAGGCGGAGTCTTTTTGTTTGGTGCAAAGCCGGGCGTTGCAGAAGCAGCAAAGGAAAAAATGGAAGAAAAATATCCTGGAATTAATATTGTTGGAACACACGACGGATATTTTAAAACAGAACAAAACCTTGAAATAGTATCTCAAATAAATGAGTCAGGGGCGAAGTTGTTACTTGTGTGTTTGGGCGCACCCAAACAAGAAAAATGGATTGCGGAAAATCTTAAGGAACTTAAGGTCAACTTGTGTATGGGTGTTGGCGGAACACTGGATGTTTTTGCAGGAACGGCGAAAAGGGCTCCAAAAATTTTCATCAAGCTTAATCTGGAGTGGCTCTATAGACTTATGAAAAATCCGTCAAGAATAGGAAGGTTTTTGGCGTTGCCTAAATTCCTGTTTACAGTTATTAAAACTAAAAACAAATAAAAATTAATAGAAAGTGGTGCTTTTATGTTATATATGTTTTTAGCAGATGGTTTTGAAGAAACTGAGGCAATTGGAACTCTTGATGTTATCCGTAGAGCGGAAATAGAAATTGCAACTGTTGGACTTAACCAGGATATGATAAAAGGTAGTCACGGAGTGCTGATTAAAGCCGATGTTGAAAAAGCGGAGATTGATTTAGAAAATATTGATGGCGTTATTCTTCCGGGAGGTATGCCGGGAACAACAAATCTTCAAAATGATGAGACTGTAATAAACACAATTAAGTATTGTGCAGAAAGAAAGCTGCTTGTTGCTGCGATTTGTGCGGCACCGATGGTGCTTGGTCAGCTTGGTATTCTTGAAGGGAAAAAAGCTGTTTGTTATCCGGGTTTTGAAAAATATCTTAAGGGTGCAGAAATATTGGACAAATTGGTCGCTGTTGATGGGAATATAATCACAGGAAAAGGTGCAGGAGCTTCAATGTTGTTTGGGGCTGAAATTGTAAATTTTTTCAAACCGGAAGCCGGAGTGGAAATTCTTAAACAAATGCAGCATATCTAATCTTTAAACGGAGATTTGTCAGATGTCAAAGAAAAAATATGAGCTTAGAAAAGAAATGAAAAGTGTCCGCTGGATGATTTTTTGGGTGGTTTTGGCGCAGTTAGCGGCAGAAATTGCGGTGCAGGCGGTGATTAGTTTTATGTCAAATCCGCCACACGAATATATTCAGATTGCAATTGTTGAAATTATTGCAATTGGTGTGCCAATAGTTATCTATGGGAAATCGGCAATTCATTTAAACAAAAAGAGCATTAAAGATGACCTTAAATTGAATAGATGTCGTATGGATTTTTTAGGAATTGCTATGGTGCTTGGTATAACCGGGCAGTTTGTTATGATGCTCCTGAATATACCGGCTAATTTATATATTAGTAATGTTTTAAACAAAGAGAGTGTGGATGCAATACCAATAGCACAAAATTTATGTCAAATGATTCTTGGTGCAATTGCGGTAGTTGTTGTTCCTGCAATACTTGAGGAGTTTTGGATCAGAGGCATTTTGTTCAGTGCATATGAGCGTTCAAATACGTGGGGAGCGGTAATTTTCACGACGCTAGTTTTTGCGCTCATGCATATGAGACTTAATGAGTTTGTTGGATTTTTGTTTATGGGAATAATGTCATTATTTGTTCTTGTCAGAACTAAGTCGCTTTATGCTGCGATGGTATATCATGCCTTTAGTAATCTTGCGGCGTTAGTTTTTGGATTTATGTTGGCATATGTTATTGATTATATATTACTTATTTTCATTATTGCCGTTGTTGTGTTTATATTTTTTCTACTATTGCTTTGCATAAAAGGTGAAAAGATGCGGGTTTACAAAGAATTTGGATTTGGCGAATTAATGCTGAACAGTATTTTAAGTTTACCGATTATACTGAGTTTTATTTTGCTTACCATGAAATATTTTTTAATAAAATAACCCGTAAAAAGATTGTTTAGGATTGATTATATGACGTTTTTTGATATGATAAAAAGAAATATAAAATTTAAGAATAACAGAATAAAAATAGTTGCAGCATTGCTTTGTGCGATTATCGTGTTCTTAATAGTATGGTGCACATCTGCTGCAATTGATGGCTTTGGCTTAGGCGAAGGCAAAACTGTCATGGCAAACATACCAAAGGGCGCAAATATTAGTGAGATAACAGATATTTTAAAGAATGAGGGTATAATAAGACATAAGTTATTATTCAGAGTGGCGGAAAAAATTGATAAAGCCCCCCATGTTTTTCAATTGGGTGGACATTATCTTAAGACCGGTATGAGTTATTTTGAAATTATAGACATATTGCAGACGCTTCCTGACGTTGGTGTTAATGATGATGTGAAAGTCCTCATACCCGAAGGCTATGAAACATGGCAGATCGCAGAAGCATTTGAAAAAGCCGGAGTGGCGGATAAAGAAAAGTTTTTAAAAGAGCTTGAAGAAGGCGAATTTGATTATGATTTTATCAATAAAATAGAAAGAAAGAAAAACAGGCTCGAAGGATATTTGTTCCCTGCAACATATGAGATTGCAACATATGAGAGTGAACATGAAATCATTGAAAGAATGCTTAAAAAATTTAGCGAGGTCGTTTTGCCTATTTATAATTCGACACAAACGGAGTATTCATTAGACGAAGTTGTGACACTTGCATCTTTGATAGAGCGTGAGGCGGCAAATGATTCGGAACGCACGCTGGTTTCGTCGGTATTTCACAATCGAATGAAAAAAGATATGACCTTGAGCTCTTGTGCATCGGTGCAATATATAATAAAGGAACGCAAGCCAATACTCAGCAATTCTGACATAAAAATCAAGTCGGATTATAATACTTATATAAACAAAGGTTTGCCAATTGGCCCCATTGCATCGCCAGGAGAAAAATCATTTATAGCGGCGCTTAATCCAAGCAAAACAGATTATTTATATTTTGCGGCGAAGATGGATGGAAGTGCAAATGTTTTCTCCAGAACAGGTGAGGAACATTTAAGAGTTGTTAATCAAATTCAAGGGAAATAATGAGAGGTATGAAATGAAGTCCTGGATAGAAGATGACAATATAAATTATGAATATATTATAAGATATATCCGTTCGGTTATTCCACAATCTGAAGGGCAGATTAAGGAAATGGAAGCTTTTGCAAAAGAAAATGATGTGCCGATTTCACAACCCGAGAGCATAAGATTGATTGAAATTTTGCTTAAAATAATGGGAGCAGAGAAAGTTCTTGAGATAGGAACAGCGATTGGATATTCGGCAATACGCATGAGCCTTGCATCAGACGCGGAAATCACAACAATTGAGCTTTCAAAAGAAATGGCAGAAATTGCAGAAAAAAATATATCCAGAGCAGGTCTTTCTGAAAAAATTAAGGTTCTTTGTGGTGATGCAAAAGAAAAACTCCCTCAGATTGAAGGAGAAGGAATTTTTGATTTGATATTTGTTGATGCTGCAAAAGGACAATATATGGAGTTTTTTCCACATTGTATGCGCCTTTTAAGAAAAGGTGGGGCGTTGATATCTGATAATATTCTTTATAAGGGAATGACAGCAACGGATGAGCTTGTGGTAAGACGAAAAATAACAATAGTTCGAAGATTAAGAGCATATCTTGAAATGTTAAGGGAAAACAAGGAACTGAACACGGCAATTCTCCCGATTGGAGATGGTGTTGCAATAAGCTTCAAGGAGTGAAAAAATGATTGGAGATAATCTGAATAAGCATAATGATTTGAAAAAAAATGTTGATTTTGTTTTGCTGATTTTGACTCTGGTGGCAGCCATATTTGGAATTATTATGATTTCGAGTGCAGCCCCATCACCTGTGAAATATGTGCTGGTTCAAGCTTTTGCACTTTTTTTAGGTCTCGGTGCAATTGGAGCCTTGCTAGTTCTGGACTATGAATATCTGGCAAAAATTTCAATATATTTATACGTTATTTCGATTGTTCTTTTAATATTAGTCTTAATTCCGGGAATAGGAACATATGAAAATGGTGCAAGAAGCTGGTTCAGGTTTGGTTCACTTATTGGAATTCAGCCTGCGGAGCTTGTGAAATTGGCGTTCATTATAACCTTTGCAAAGCATCTCTCGGAGGTTGATTATTTGATTGACCGTCCAAGAAACGTGTTGTTTTTGTTGATTCATGCGGGGATTTTGGTGCTGCTAATAATGCTGCAACCGGATTTCGGAACAACGGTTGTGTTTCTTTTTATTATGATATCAATGCTTTTTGCGGCAAAAATAAGTTGGAAATATATTGCTTGCGGAATAGGAGCAATGATGGTTGCGTTGCCTATAGGCTGGTTTTTTGTTTTAAAACAATACCAAAAAGAACGCTTAATAAATCTTTTCAATCCTGAGAATGACCCATCAGGAAGTGGATATCAGGTTGCACAATCTAAAATAGCCATAGGCTCAGGAAAGTTTTTTGGAAGTGGTTTATATAACGGCGGAAGCCAACACAACAATTTCCTGCCCGAAAGGCACACAGACTTTATTTTCTCGGTTGTTTGTGAAGAACTTGGGTTTATTGGTGGTGTTAGCGTAATCATATTACTCATTGCAATCATCGTGAGATGTCTTATAATAGGAATGAATGCTCGCAACAATCTTGGAATGTATATTTGCGTTGGTGTTGCAGCAATGCTTTCTTTTCATGTTATTGAAAACATCGGGATGTGCATAGGAATAATGCCAGTAACCGGAATACCATTGCCGTTTTTTAGTTATGGCGGCTCATCTCTGGTGACGAACCTGATTGCTATCGGCCTCGTTCTTAATGTGCGATATAGAAGTAAGGTTATTAATTTTTAAAAGTTTAAAAGGTGTTTTTGAAAAGCTCAAAAAGTGCGGAACGTTGGTTTTCGCACTTTTCTTCTATAACGGCGTTTAACAAAAAGTCTAACATGTGGCCAATCTTTTTGCCTTCAACACGTTTTGTTTCAAGCAAATCGTTTCCGCTTATCGCAAGTTGAGCCAGACTGAAACAATCACCATCTGAAATAACTGTTTCCAGAATATTTGACAAAGAATAGGCTTGCTGAAGCCAAGGGTTTTCACCATCAGCTTTTGCCAGATTGTCTGCTTTTTGTACTTCGAGGAGCAACCGAAAATTATCAATACCAATTTTATTTAAAAGTTTTTTAACAGAAATTTTATTGCATGCCGGATAAGAATCGTGCAACTCAATCAAAAGCTTAACGGTTTGAGTTGTTTTATTGTCATATTTAAGACGTTTCATAATTTTTAAAGCGACTTCAGAGCCTTTTTGGGCATGCTCCTTAAAGTGCGTAATTCCTTTTTGATCACGTCTTGCACATAAAGGCTTTGCTATGTCGTGAAATAAAAGGGTGAGCCTGATCAAAAGTGATGGATTTGATTGGGAAATAGCTGAAAGAGTGTGTTCCCAAGCATCAAAACAATGATGAGGATTGTTTTGGTCAAAATCAAAAAGTCGAGAAAGCTCCGGAATTATTACTGCAAAGATATCTCTATAAAGTCGCAAAACATGTGAAGGGTTGTTTGCAGTCAAAATCTTGTTTAATTCACAAGTTATGCGCTCAACTGAAATTTTACCCAATAACTGCCGGCACAAAAAAGCGGCGGCAATGGTGTCGGGTTCGACTGAAAAACCCAACACGGCTGCAAAACGAAGCATTCGCATGATTCGTAGTGCATCTTCGGTGAACCGATTTTCAGGGTCACCAACACAACGGATTATCCGCTTTTTAAGGTCATCTGCACCGTCAAACAAATCAACCAAACCTTTTGAAGGTGAATATGCCATAGCGTTTATTGTGAAATCTCTGCGACACAAATCATCAGCGAGATTTTTGGTGAAAATAATGTTTGATGGATGCCGGTTGTCAGAATAGCCATTCTCTTTGCGATATGTCGTTATTTCAATGCTTCTTCCATCAATAATAACTGTAATTGTTCCATAACGACTTCCTATATCGATGGTCTTGTAGTTTGAAAATATGCGTAGTATTTCATCAGGAGTTGCAGAGGTCGTTAAATCCCAATCGTGCGGTGAAATGCCAAGCAGACTATCACGAACACAACCACCAACAGCATATGCTTCGTAGCCGCTTTGTTCTATTGTTTTAATTGCGATTTCAATAAATTTTGGGATGTTCATAATTTTTTAACCTCTTGATTGTTTTGAGTTGGTTTAATAATATCTGAAAAAATTTCAAGAAATAGCGCGTGATCCGGAAAATACGGCGCGAGCGAATATAATTTTCCTTTGGGCAAAGTTCTTTGCTTTGGAAGATAAATATCAAATCTGTTTCCTGATTTTAATGGGATATATCTCACAGAGCCATCCATTTCCTGAGCCGACTTCTGAGCAACAGAAAGGTTAAGGCTTTTAATGATATTATAGGAAAAATCCTCAATAAATATTGGTGGAGAAAAGTTGAACGATGCCTCCACAAAATCAGCCCCAATGGTTTCGCTGTTATCGCGGATGTGAAAAACAATATCTTTCTTTGTTTCAGTAACATAAAAGGATATTTTAGGTGCTTTCTTACTGCTTTCGGGATTGCTTTTCAGACAACAATGAAGTATATTCAAAATCAAAAGCTCAAATTTATGTTTATTAATTAATATAGAAAATGATCGATCAAGCCTGGAAAAATGATTAATTGAGGTTGTGATATATTCAGAGACGGTATCTTGAAAATGAAGACAGATTTTTTCGATTAGCTCTTCAATTTCAAAATTAGTAAATGTTTCATTATCCATACCCGGTACGGGAAGAATCATATAATTGAAAACCTGGAGAATTTCCTCAATGTAGGTTGAGCAAAGCTTTGATGTTTGTAACTTTGAAAATGATTGATTTGAAAGTCGTTGCTCGCAGGCCTGCACATCTTCAATAGATTTGCGACAGATAGCCGTAAAACCATTTATTGCAGCCGAAACAGACCTAAGATAAGTGGCAAGCTGATAGTTATCCATAAGCTTTCTCCTCCTTAAATTATAATTACATATATTTTACCATTAAACGTTGATAAATTCAAGAAAAATGCGGATAATTTATAAAAATTTGAAAAAAATAATAAAAAATGTGAATTTGAAACCGAGTATTCTAGAGTATGAGAGAGAAAAACAAAGAAAAAACGAGTTGTTTAGATGCTAAATTAATTTATTTAAAAAAAGGGGTTGACAAATCATTAAAAAGGTATTATAATGGTTAACGCTGAGTTGTTAAAGGGAAGTAATTCTGTTTCAACCGCAAAATAAGTTGATGGCAGACTGTGGGCAAATGCACACATCGGCGTGTGTTCATTTGCTCATAGTCTGAAGAAAAATTAGGAGGTATAAAGAAATGTCAACCTACATGGCAAAAGCTAATGAGATTGAAAAGAAATGGTATATTATTGATGCTGCCGGCAAACCGTTGGGACGTGTTGCTGCAAAAGCTGCTGAAATTTTAAGAGGCAAGCATCGTCCGGAGTTCACTCCGAACGTTAACTGCGGTGAATATGTTATAATCATCAATGCAAAAGATGCCGTTTTAACAGGTAAAAAACTTGAACAGAAGAAATGGTACAGACACACAGGTTATATCGGTCACCTTAAGGAAGTTGCATATAAGGATATGATGGCAAACAATCCTGAAAAGGCAATGGAACTTGCAGTTTCCGGTATGCTCCCTCACAATACATTGGGCAGACAGGCAATAAAGATGCTCAAGGTATATAAGGATGCAAATCACGAACATGCTGCTCAATCACCAATTGAGTGGACAGGCGAGATATAATAGGAGGGGGAAAGAACAATGGCTAAAGCAATTCAATATTATGGAACAGGCAGAAGAAAAGAGTCTGTTGCTAGAGTAAGATTAGTGCCGGGTAATGGTGCTATCACTATCAATAAAAGAGACATTGATGACTATTTTGGTCTTGAAACATTAAAAACAATTCTTCGTCAGCCGTTAGAACTCACTGGCACAATCGGTAAGTTCGATGTTATTGTTAACGTAAGCGGTGGTGGTTTCACAGGTCAGGCTGGTGCAATCCGTCATGGTATTGCGAGAGCCCTTCTTGAAGTTGATTCAGAAGCTTTCAGACCGGCTCTTAAGGCTGCTGGCTACCTCACACGTGACCCACGTATGAAGGAAAGAAAGAAATATGGACTCAAAGCTGCACGTCGTGCACCACAGTTCTCAAAGAGATAATTTGTTTTATCAATTCAAAAGACTTCGCATTTTTGCGAAGTCTTTTTTATATAGCGAAAGGGCCGCTAGGTTTTAACCTAATGTTCCAAAGGTTTCAACCTTTTATACAGTATGCTTTTTTAGTATGAGTTTATAATTTTAAAGTGCTTGACTACAATTTTTGTAAAATATATTGATGTTTTGAAATCATTGTGATATAATAAATCTGCTACACATATGCATATAACTATTTTTTCATAGGGAAAATAACCTTTGTAAAAAGGTGTTTTCTCTCTTACTCATTCCTGTGAAAAATAGGCAGAGCATTGTGTAGCAACAATCGAGGGACTGCACTTTTTTGGTGTGTTCCAAGGTTGGGACACACTTTTTTTATAT
>JAZNGL010000103.1:0-6087 GCA_045576435.1 Clostridia bacterium | reverse complement strand
TGTGAAAGGAGTGATATAAGGTGAAAAATATAAAAATAATTAAGAATGCTCAGGTTGTTACGGAACAAGGTATAATTTGGGATGGAGCAATAATAATAAAAGATAATTTGATTGCAGAGGTTGGGGCAGAACGTGAAATTGATGTTCCGGTGGATGCTGAAGTTATTGATGCAAAGGGCGCATATGTTGGCCCCGGATTTATTGACCTTCACGTGCATGGTGGAAATGGATATTCAACCTGTTATGACCTTGAAAAAGCTGCGGAATTCTTTTTGGAGCATGGTTCAACATCAATTCTTGCAACACCTGATTATCATATGAATTTTGATACAACAATGGAGGTTATACGTTCAATAAAATCTAAAATCAATAAAACTCCATCTGTGAAGGGAATATATATGGAAGGACCGTATACAAATCCGATATATGGTTCACATTCAGATACAAATCCATGGCGTGGGGGCGTTGAGCCCGAGGAATATATTCCAATGGTTGACGAATTGGGAACACTTGTGAAGGTTTGGACAATAGCTCCTGAAAGACCTGATTTAATACCATTTTTGGAATATGCAAGAAAGGTAAACCCTGATGTTGTTTTTGCGGTTGGGCACAGTGAAGCAACTCCGATGCAGATTCGTGCTCTTGGCAAATTCAGACCAACACTCCAGACACATTCAATGAATGCAACTGCAAGAAAGCCGGTTTATGGCGGAACTCGTGCATATGGACCGGATGAATATTGCTTTAAGGAGGGCGAAGTATATGCGGAACTTATTTCGGATTCTTGTGGAATACATGTTCATCCTGAAATGCAACAATTATTATTACATAATAAAGGAATAGAGAAAGTTGTTCTTATAACAGACAGCACCACACATGTTAATCCGGTGCCTGAAAACTTAAAGCATGTTAAGGATTTGAATTTTGACCCGAATGGCGGCATTGCCGGAAGTAAAATGACCATGGAGCTTGCATGCAGAAATATTATGGGAAACACAAATTGCGGTATTGCCCAGGCTTTCTTCATGGCAGCGACGACTCCTGCAAGAGCAATTGGAATGGGTAATGAAATTGGATCAATTGAAGTTGGTAAAAAAGCGGATTTGGTTTTTGTTGATGATAAGTTCAACATAGAAAGAGTTATTCTCGAAGGAGAAATCAGTATATAAAAAATATATTGAAAAGGAGAAAAAATATGTTAAAAGTAGGTTATTCAAGAGTTAATGTAAATCCACCTCTGGGAATAGGGGTTGCTGGATATTATATTCCAAGATTTGCAAAAGGAATTTTAGATGATATTGAGGTCAGAGCACTTGTTCTTGAGTGTAACGATAAAAGGATTGCACTTTTGAGTTTAGATGTCTGTGGAGTAGGTGAAGAGATATTTACGTCTTGGTTTGAAAAAATTGAAAAAGAAACAGGAATATCCAAGGAAAACATTTTTCTCTCAGCAACACACACTCACACAGGCCCACAGTTAGAGGCTAATGGCAGATATGATGCGGATTTGAATGTGATAGAGGATTATGTTGACTTTTTTGGAACGAGAATTGCGGATGCAGTGAAACTTGCAATCGATGACCTCAAAAATTCAAAAATGGGCTATATTGTTGGATATGCTCCAGAGAGAGTTGCGTATATAAGACGCTATAAGATGAAGGATGGAACAACATTTACCTGCCCACCTATAGATGACCCGAATATTGATCATCCAATAGGTGAACTTGATCAGAGAGTTAATGTTTTGCGTTTTGATAGAGAAGATGCTGAAAGTATAGTTCTTGTGAACTATGGACTTCATGCAGATACAACAAACGGTGAACTTCTTTCTGCAGACTGGCCATTCTGGATGGCAAAAACACTTGATAAAGCTTTAGATGGTGTCAAGTGCATTTTCTTCAATGGTGCTGAAGGTGATGTTGGAAGCACAAACGTTCATCCAAAGGACGGCGATATGAATGATACAGAAATCAGTTTTGATAATGAGATGAAGAGTCCCGGTATGGCAAGGTTTGTTGGCCGTGCATTAGCTGGAACTGTTCTTCAGGTATATGACAAGGTTAAATATGTTGATGTTGATGATATTGACATTATGAGAAAGGATATTTTAACACCTTCTAATATGCCAAAAGAAGAGGATATGCCTCTTGCGAGAAAATATAAGGAACTTCATGAGTCAGGACGTGATGATGAAATACCTTATAAAGCTATGCAGCTTACAACAGTTGTTGCTGAAGCAATACGCATGTGCAATTTAGAAAATGGTCCGGAAGCCTTTAATGTAAGATTAACAGGTGTTAAAATTGGTCCTGTTGCAATGCTTGGAATACCTGGTGAGCCGTTTACCGAAATTGGTGTTAAGATTAAAGAGGCAGAGGGCTGGGAATTGATTATGCCATGTGCTTTGACTAATGGAAACATAGGATATTTCCCAAATAAGCATGCATATGATGAAGGCGGTTATGAGGCAAGAACTTCACGTTTCAAAACTGGCGTTGCGGAGACAATAATTGAGAACGGAAAAAAACTTCTTGATGAAATGAGAAAAGCGTAAAATTTATTATAAATATTGACAAAATAACAAAAAATGTAGTATTATTATGCTAATAGAATCGAAAACAATTAGGAGGACATATTAAAATGAAAAAGATTTATGAAGGTAAAACTAAGGATGTTTTTTCACTTGATAATGGCAATGTAATGCTTAAATTCAAAGATGATTGCACAGGTAAAGATGGTGTTTTTGATCCGGGTGAAAATGCTGTTGGTCTTAAAATTGAAGGAATTGGTAAGGCGAATTTGAGAACATCTGTTTATTATTTTGACTTGTTAAAAAAAGCAGGCATCAAAACACATTATGTTAGTGCTGATGTTGAAGAGGCGACAATGGAGGTTCTTCCTGGCAAAGTTTTTGGTAATGGTCTTGAGGTTATTTGCCGACTTGTTGCAACTGGTAGCTTTATTCGCAGATATGGTGAATATATTGAAGATGGAACCCCGCTCGAAGGTGGATATGTTGAATGCACATTCAAGAATGATGAGAAGGGTGATCCACTTGTAACAAGCGAAGGACTTGCAGCTCTTGGTGTTATGTCTGAAGAAATGTTTGAAAGCATGAAAGAACAAACACTTAAAATCACAAAGATTGTTGCAGATGATTTGAAAACAATCGGACTTGATTTATGGGATATTAAATTTGAGTTTGGTTATAACAATAATGAGGTTATCTTGATTGATGAAATTGCATCTGGCAATATGCGTGTTTATAAGGATGGAAAGATTGTTGACCCGGTTGAACTTACAAAACTTATTTTAAACAGATAAATGAGAAACTGTGGCAAGAATATTGCCACAGTTTTTTGATTTTGATTGGAGATTGGTAAAATGATGAGATTGCAGAAATATCTTGCAGATGCAGGAGTTGCATCAAGGCGGGGTGCTGAAAAAATAATAAGTGAGGGCAGAGTTTCGGTTAATGGTGAAATTATTCGTGAAATGGGCGTTCAGGTGGACGAAAATTATGATGTTGTTGAGCTTGATGGTGAAAGAATAAAAAATGCAGAAAAGAAATATTATATAATGCTCAACAAACCTGTTGGCTTTGTGACAACTGTTTCTGATGATAAGGGCAGACCAACTGTTATGGAACTGGTTTCAGATATTTCGGCCAGAATTTATCCGGTTGGCAGACTGGATTATGATACCGAAGGGTTGTTGCTTTTAACAAATGATGGAGATTTAACATATAAAATAACGCATCCCAAGCATGATATTGAAAAAACTTATGTTGCCGAGGTTACGGGAAATGTAACAAAGGACACAATCATTAATTTAAGACGAGGTGTTGTGATTGATGGATATAAAACCAGTCCTGCAACTGTTGAGGTTATTGGAGCAACTCAGTTTGGAACGAAGGTTGAAATAACAATTCATGAGGGCAGAAATCGTCAGGTTAGACGTATGTTTGAGGAATTGGGTTGTGTTGTTAAAAAACTGAAGAGAATTAAAGAAGCAGGACTTAATCTTGGCCATTTGCCAAGTGGAAAATGGAGAAAGCTTTCAGAATCTGAGGTTAACATGCTTAAGAAAATCGGCACAGATAAAAAACCATCAAGCAAGTTTAAACCAACTTATAGGAAAAGATAGGTAAAAAGAGATGTGTGAAAATAAGGTTGATGTGATTGTTATAGGCGGAGGTCCTGCAGGCATGATGGCGGCAGGTACGGCAGCAGAGAGAGGAAAATCGGTTATTCTTGTTGAAAAAAATGGAATAATGGGTAAAAAACTGTTGATAACAGGAAAAGGACGTTGTAATATTACAAATGCTTGTGAAGATGTTGAGGAGCTTATTAATAATGTAACGGTTAATGGTTCGTTTCTTTATAGTGCATTTTATAACTTTACTAATTATGATATAATAAATTTTTTTAATGAACTTGGTGTTGAAACAAAAGTAGAACGTGGAAACCGTGTTTTCCCTGTTTCGGATAAGAGCAAGGATGTTGCCGATGCCATGGTTAAATATATGAAAAAACATGGTGTTCGAATTGTTCATGATGTTGTTAAGGATGTTATTAATGATGGAAATATCGTGTGCGGTGTTGAAACGGAAAAGATGGGTAAAATTTACTCAAAATCTGTGATTGTCACAACAGGTGGACTTTCATATCAAGGAACGGGGTCAACCGGAGATGGTTATGTTTGGGCCAAAAAGCTTGGACACACTATAATTGAACCTCAACCATCCTTGGTGCCAATTGAGGTTGAAGAAATATGGGCTTATGATTTGATGGGGGTTGCTCTTAAAAATACTGCAATAACTGTTTTTGATGAAAAAAACAAGAAAATATATGAGGACTTTGGGGAGGTTATGTTTGCGCATTTTGGATTGAGCGGTCCGATTGTTTTGAGCGCATCTGCCCATATGAGACCAATGAAAGAGAAAAAATATAAAGTGTATCTGGATTTAAAGCCTGCATTGGACGAAACCCAACTTGACAAGCGTATATTGAGAGATTTTGAAAAATATACGAATAAAGATTTTATAAATAGTTTAGGTGATTTGATACCCATTGGCTTAATAAATACAATTGCAGAACTTTCAGGAATTGATGCACATAAAAAGGTTAACTCAATAACACGCGAAGAACGAAAAAACCTTGTCAGAGCGATTAAAAATATTGAATTTAATGTAAGAGGATTTTGCCCGATTGAACAAGCGATAATAACAACGGGCGGAGTTTCGGTTAAGGAGATTAATCCATCAACAATGGAATCAAAAAAAATTAAAGGACTCTTCTTTTCCGGGGAAATAATTGATGTCGATGCATATACAGGTGGATTTAATCTGCAAATTGCTTTTTCAACAGGCAGACTTGCGGGGGAAAATTGTTAAATACAACAAAATTTTGCATAACAGTAAAAAAATCTTGCATATGAAATGATAATATGATATAATAAAATAACACATTTTAAATAGGAGATGGTAGAAGTGAGTATAAAAAATACATATCTTAAAAAGGTATATGCAGAAGTTGAAAAACGCAATCCTGGTGAAAGCGAATTTTTGCAGGCAGTTTATGAGGTATTTGAATCATTGGAGCCTGTAATTGCGCAGCATCCTGAATATGAAGCTGCAGGTTTGCTTGAAAGATTGGTTGAGCCTGAAAGGTCAATAACCTTCCGTGTTCCTTGGGTTGATGACAACGGCAAAGTTCAGGTTAATCGCGGATATAGAGTTCAGTTTAATAGTGCAATCGGCCCTTATAAGGGTGGCTTGAGATTTGCTCCGAATGTTTATATGGGAATTATTAAATTCTTAGGTTTTGAGCAAATTTTTAAAAATTCTCTTACAGGTCTTCCTATAGGTGGCGGAAAAGGTGGCTCTGATTTTGACCCTAATGGAAAGTCAGATGCTGAAATCATGCGTTTCTGCCAGTCGTTTATGACAGAACTTTATAGACATATTGGTGCAAACACAGATGTTCCTGCGGGGGACCTTGGTGTTGGTGCAAGAGAAATCGGTTATCTTTTTGGTCAGTATAAAAGACTTAAAGATGTTTACGAAGGTGTGCTCACAGGAAAAGG
>JAZNGL010000102.1:0-2703 GCA_045576435.1 Clostridia bacterium | reverse complement strand
GCATATGTTAAAAATGCACAGGTTGTTGTTATGAAGGATGATGTGATTGAAAACTATAAAGACGTTGAGAGCATGAAGGCTCTTAAGTTTGCAGCAGAAGCAGGTTCAGCAGGTGAAGAGGCAATCAAGGCATCAGCGCTTGACGCAAACTACACACCTGTTACAACTCAGGCTGATGCAGTTCTGGCAGTTAAAGGTGGTCAGGCAGATGCTTGCGTAATCGACATCACAATGGCAAAGGCAACAACAGCAGAGGGAACAAGCTATGAAGACCTTGGTTATTCTTTAGAGCTTACTTCTGAGGAATATGGTATTGGTTTCAGAAAGGGTTCAGACCTTGTTGAGAAGGTTGACGCAATCATTGATGAACTCAAGGCAGACGGCACACTTGATAAGCTTGCTGAAAAATACGAACTTAATCTAGCATTTTAATTAAAAATAATTAATTATAAAAGGCAGATTTTTATCTGCCTTTTTAATCGTAAAGAATAAAAAGGAAAGCAATATGAATTTATTTATATCTGTTACAATAAGTCTGCTTGAAGGCTTGATAACAACATTAAAAATATTTGGATTGACTTTGCTCTTTGCTTTGCCACTCGGACTCATCATATCCTTTGGCTCAATGAGCAAAATTAAAATTATTAAATGGCCAATCAAAATGCTCATCTGGATTATAAGAGGAACTCCGCTTATGCTTCAATTGATAATTTTCGGTTTTGGTCCGGGACTTCTCGGCATAAACGGGATGGATACTTTCCTTGCGGTTATGCTTGCGTTCATCATAAATTACGCTTGCTATTTTTCCGAAATTTTCCGTGGAGGAATTGAATCAATACCAAAGGGGCAATATGAAGCAGGTCAGGTTCTTGGGATGACCAAAACTCAGATTTTTTTTAAGGTTGTTTTACTTCAGGTTATAAAAAGAATTGTGCCACCAATCAGCAATGAGTTTTTAACTCTGGTTAAAGATACCTCACTTGCAAACACCATAATGGTTTATGAAATAACATGGAATGCAAAGAGATTCATGAATAGTGAGCATTTGCTCTGGCCACTATTTTATTCGGGAGTGTTTTATCTCATATTCTGTGGAATTTTAACGCTTTTGTTTGGCTACATAGAGAAAAAACTCGACTATTATAAGTGATAAGGAGGCGCAAATATGTCTGTTATATCAGCGAAAAACATCAAAAAAAGCTTTGGAAAGCTCGAAGTAATAAAAGATATAAGTCTTGATGTGAACGAAGGCGAAGTTGTTGCAATCATCGGGCCTTCAGGTTCAGGAAAAAGCACATTTTTACGCTCACTCATCAATCTTGAAACAATAGATGAGGGCACCATTTTGATTGAAAATGAGGCGGTTGTTGAAAGTGGTGTTTATAGAAAAGCTAACGAAAACAAAGAAGCCTATAAAAAGCTTGGTATGGTTTTTCAGAATTTCAATCTTTTTCCGCACAAATCCGTTTTAGAAAACATAACAATGTCACCAATTTTGGTAAATGGAGAAACAGTGAAGGATGCAGAGTCTGCGGCGGAAGTTCTTTTGGAGCAGGTTGGATTATCAGATAAAAGAGATGCATATCCTTATCAGCTTTCGGGAGGTCAGCAACAGCGTGTTGCAATAGCCCGTGCACTTGCAATGAATCCAAGAGCTATTCTGTTTGACGAGCCTACCTCGGCGCTTGACCCCGAATTGACGGGCGAAATCCTGAAGGTAATCCGTGACCTTGCGGCACGTGATATGACAATGGTTATTGTAACACATGAGATTGAGTTTGCGAAAAATGTGGCAGATAGGATTATTTTTATGGCGGATGGTTATATTGTTGAGGAGGGAACTCCGGACGAAGTTATCAATAATCCTCAAAATGAGCGTACTCGTGCGTTTTTGAGCGGATTTAAAAGATAGGGTGGGAGGTTATAGCTGTGATTAAACAAAGCTCTGAAAAAGAAATGGATTATTTCTATAAGTCAATAATGGCTATTGAAACAAAAGAGGAGTGCAAAATGTTCTTAGAGGATATTTGCACGATAAATGAAATTGCCGCTATGGCTCAGCGATTAACAGTTGCAAGACTTTTAAATTCGGGCAAAACCTTCAATGAAATTGTTGAGACAACCGGTGCTTCAACTGCGACAATATCAAGAGTTAATCGTTCCCTTAATTATGGGCAAGGATATAAAAATATACTCAAAAAAATTGATTAATAGCATGATGAAAAGATATTTATAGCAGAAATTGCTTTAAATATCTTTTTTTTATTTGCGATTGAATTTCCACACCTCATGCATAAGGGCAAGCTTTTTTAGGGCTCGGCTTTGTATGTCCCTCGTAGCCCTGCCCTGATGAAACCCGCAATTATATGTGAGCCGTATGGGGAGTTTTTGAATTTTTGAAAAAAGCATGTAAAAACACCAAAGCATTTTTTTTCCTTTTTCTTAAAAAACATTTTTTATGGGGGATTTCCCCCACACCCCCTATTTGCTCGATGCAATTCGGCGGGGATTTATAGCACAGAAATTTTTCAAAGCTTTGCCGTCTCAATTTATCGGGAAAATCATTCCCGATGCGAGACTAAAAAAACAAGCCAAAAGGAAAAATGACCTTGGCTTGTTTTTTTGCATGCGCTTTTTAAATTTCTGCTAACAACTCCCACACCTCATGCATAAGGGCAAGCTTTTTTAGGGCTCGGCTTTGGG
>JAZNGL010000101.1:0-6406 GCA_045576435.1 Clostridia bacterium | reverse complement strand
TACCATACTGGAATTTGAATATAAAGAGGAAGATGATGGAATGTTAAACGTTGATATGCTAATTCAATATAAGCAAAAAAACAGCGTAAACATAATACTTAATGAATTTTATAATGTTGAAAATATTAAGTCTGTAAAATTGTAATATGGAGGAAATTAAAATGTATGATGTGGTTGTAATTGGAGCAGGAGTAGTTGGCGGAATGATTGCAAGACTACTTTCTTTTAATGAAGGGAAGATATGCATTGTTGAAAAGGAGTCCGACATAGCAATGGGAGCGACAAAAGCAAACTCAGCTATTGTTCATGCAGGGTTTGATGCAAAGGCAGGAAGCCTAAAAGCTAAACTCAATGTTTTGGGTAGCAAAATGATGAAACAAGTCTGTGAAGACTTAAGCGTGAGTTATAAAAATAACGGCTCTTTAGTTGTGGGATATAGTGAAGAAGATAAAGAAAAGCTTTTGGAGCTTTTAGAAAACGGAAACAAAAATGGAGTTAGTGGTCTGGAAATAATAGATGGAGAAAGATTAAGAAAACTAGAGCCCAATTTATCGGAAAGTGTGACTTGCGCTCTTTATGCACCAACAGGAGCGATTGTATGCCCTTATGAATTGACGGAAAGTTGCATAGGAAACGCTATGGATAACGGAGCAGAATTAAAACTTGATTTTTGTGTTGAAGAGATTAAAAGTAATAAAGATGGCTATGAAATCATATCTGCAAATGGCAAAAAAATAACTACCAAATGCGTTATAAATGCTGCAGGAGTATATTCTGACAGCATATCTGAAATGGTAAATGATAAAGAATTCACAGTGCATCCAAGACGCGGAGAATATATGTTGCTCGATAAAGAATGTGGAGATTTGGTGAGACATACCATATTCACAGTGCCAACAAAAATGGGTAAGGGAATATTAGTTTCTCCCACTGTTGATAACAATTTGTTGTTGGGTCCAACATCTGTTGATATGGAAGATAAAACTGATAAAAAGACGACAAAAAGCGGACTGGATAGTGTTGCAGAAAACGCAAAGATAATGGTTAAAAATTTAGATTTAAGAATGGTGATAACATCGTTCTGCGGACTTCGTTCGGTTGGAGATACAGGTGATTTTATCATAAATATGCCTAAAGAAAATTTTGTTAATGTTGCGGGAATAGAATCCCCGGGATTATCGTCAGCGCCTGCTATTGCGGAATATGTTATTGATATGCTCAGGAAAAGTGGCTTTGAATTAAAAGAAAAGAAAGATTACAAAAAAACTCGTTCAAGCTATAAGCATTTTAAAAACTGGGATATTGAACAAAAAAATGAAATGATTAAAAAAGATGCAACTTTTGGAAACATAATATGTCGTTGTGAAGGTATTTCTGAAGGAGAAATTCTGAGTGCCATCCGAACAAATCCAAAGCCTCGTGATTTAGACGGCGTGAAACGCCGCACGCGTGCTCAGATGGGTAGATGCCAAGGTGGTTTTTGTTCACCATATATTATGAAACTTTTAGCAGAGGAAATGGGAGTTTCAATGGAAAGCATCACAAAGAGCGGCGAAGGCTCTTATGTTTTAATTAATAAAACAAAGGAGGGAATAAAATAATGCGTAATGTGGATTTGGTTATAATTGGTGGTGGACCTGCAGGTATGTGCGCTGCGGTTAGCGCGTATAAAGCAGGTGTTACTGACGTTTTACTTCTAGAGAGAGATAAGCATTTAGGCGGGATTTTGCAGCAGTGTATTCATAATGGATTTGGACTACATAGATTTAAAGAGGAGTTAACAGGACCTGAATATGCTTTTAAATGTGAAAAAGAATTAAGAGAATTGCCAATAGCCGTGCAATGCAACACAACGGTAACAGAAATTTCTAAGGATAAGGTTATTACTGTTGTTTCAAAGGAAAATGGTGTTGAGCAGATTAAGGCAGGTGCTATAATACTTGCAATGGGATGTCGTGAACGTCCGAAGGGAGCGCTGAATATTGCAGGAACTCGGCCTGCAGGAATATTCAGTGCCGGAACAGCGCAAAAATATGTGAACATGATGGGATATATGCCGGGGAAAGAAGTTGTTATTTTAGGCTCTGGCGATATAGGTCTCATCATGGCACGACGTATGACGCAGGAAGGTGCTAAGGTTCATGCAGTGTGCGAAGTAATGCCATATTCGGGTGGTTTGGAGCGTAATATTCAGCAATGCCTGAGAGATTTTGATATTCCGTTGATGTTGAGCCATACTGTTACCGAAATTCATGGAAAAGACAGGGTAACAGGCGTGACAATTTCGCAAGTGGACAATGCAATGCGTCCAATTGATGGAACACAAAAATATATAAAGTGTGATACGCTTTTGTTGTCTGTTGGTCTTATTCCTGAAAATGAGCTTTCGAAGTCGGCAGACATCACGTTGTCTGGTATCACAAAAGGTGCGGTGGTTGACCAGAACAGACAGACAGATGTTGATGGAATTTTTGCTTGCGGCAATGTTTTGCATGTTCACGATTTGGCTGATTTTGTATCAGAGGAAGCAGAAATAGCAGGAGAGTGTGCTGCAAAATATATCAAAGATGGCATAACTAATAATGCTAACATTAATATAAAAACAGATGGAAAAATACGTTATACAGTACCGCAAAAAATAACAAACACAGATAATGACGTGAAAATTTTCTTCAGAGTTGCAGATATTTATAAAAACGTGACATTAAATGTAACTTGCGGTGATGATGTGTTATTAAGTCAAAAGAAGTTGAAGGTTGCACCGGGAGAAATGCAAACAGTTATAGTTAAGGCTGAAATGCTTAAAAGTGTTGGTGAAGAACTTTTAATTTCACTTGACTAAAAGGATGGGAGAGGATATAATGAAAAAGGAACTAACTTGTATTGTTTGCCCGATGGGATGTCAGTTGAAAATAGAAGTTGAAAATGGAAAAGTTAACTCTGTGAGCGGCAACACCTGTAAACGTGGTGAAAACTATGCTATAACAGAGATGACCAACCCAACACGAGTTATAACAACTACCGTCAGAACAAAAAGTGGAGAAATTGTTTCTGTTAAAACTGATGGTCAAGTCAGAAAAGATAAGATTTTTGATTATATGAAAGTGATTAACAACATACATCCTGATTTGTGTGAGTGTACTATGGGAAATGCAATATATACACTTGATAACGGAGTGAATGTTGTAATTACATCACAAATAGCTGGGAGAGATTGATTGTGAGTAAAAATAGAGTTATTGCCGCAGTAAGAGATGATAAAACGTTTTTCAGGGCTTTAAAATCAAATGTTAAAATTATTTTTGACTTGTCTCCAAGTATCGAAAATCTTGAAGAAAAGGTTATGGAATGTCAAAAATATAATAAGTTTTTCTTTATCCACATTGATTTAGCAGAAGGTATTGGCAGAGATAAGGCGGGACTGAAGTTTGTTAAAGCTTGCGGAGTGGACGGCATTATTTCAACGAGAGTGCAATTAATTAAGGCCGCAAGTGAGGTTGGTTTGAAAACTGTGCAAAGAACTTTTATTGTTGACTCGCAGTCAATAGACACAGCGATTTCAAGCTTCAAAACAAAACCCGATATGGCAGAAATTATGCCAGGAGTTTTATCGGCGAAAATTATAAAAAGAATATGTGAAAGCTTGAATATGCCTGTTATTGCAGGCGGACTTATTGAGACAGAAGAAGAGGTTGATACGGCAATTCTTGCCGGCGCAACTTTGGTTTCAACGGGAAAGGAAGAGCTTTGGAATAAATAGAGCTTTTGTTGAAAAGGCAGCAGAATAGCCAGAATGACTAAGCTATTCTGTTGCCTTAACTTGCATTATAAAAAACTTAAATTTGAGAAAATTAAAAAGATTTAACATAATGCAAAAATAATTTAATATAAGCCAAAGACATTAAAAATGTTTTATTATATAATTTAAGAAAAAGATGAGTGGGTGCAATATGAAAGAATTACTAAATAAAAAATTGTATTTACTTGATATGGATGGGACAATTTATTTGGATAATGATTTATTTGACGGAACATTGGATTTTTTAGAGTATGTAAAATCCATTGGCGGAAGATATATGTTTTTAACTAACAATTCATCAAAAAGCGTAGAAAAATATGTTGAAAAACTGGCATCTTTGGGCATAGAATCGACGAGTGATGATTTTTTGACTTCGGTAAATGCAACTGAAGAGTATTTAGAGCAAAAAAATCATAAAAAAATCTATGTTTTAGGCACGGAGGCGTTAAAGGAACAATTAAGTCAGTTCCCGATAACAGACAAGTTGGAAGATGGAATAGATTGTCTTTTGATTGGATTTGACACAGAGCTTACGTTTAAAAAGTTAGAGGATGCTTGCATTTTGTTGCGTGATGATGTTGATTATGTTGCAACAAACCCTGACTATGTTTGCCCGACTTGGTATGGCAGTGTTCCTGATTGCGGAAGCTTGGCAGATATTTTGTATAATGCAACAAAAAAACGTCCTTATGTTATTGGAAAACCTAAGCCGGATATGGTTTATCTCGCTATGAAAAAAGCGGGGTTTTCTCCTGATGAAACAGTGATTATTGGTGACAGGCTTTATACGGACGTTGCATGTGGCGTGAATGCAGGAATTTCTTCACTTTTTGTTTTGAGTGGAGAGGGAACGATGGAAGATGTTGAAAAAAGCGACATTAAACCAACCTTTATACTAAATAACATAAAAGAACTTTATGAGTTTTTGAAACAGTCTTAATTGCCATATATGCTATTTGAATAACTTTCGGAGGTCAATAACATGGAGGAAAATTTGATAATAATTGAAAATAAACGCTTTTTGTTAAAGCTCGACTCAAATTGCGTTGTAAAAAATCTTGTTTTGAAGGAAACGGGCGAAGAATGTGTTGTTAATGTTGAGGATATTCCGCTATTCTCTTTAACTGAAGAAAGACTATATAATAACGAGCTGAAGCTTGCTCATCCGAACAAAAAAATGACTTTTAAAGCCAATTCTGTTATTCGTGAGGAAAACAAGCTTATTGTTGGTTTTGAGTTGATAAGCGTGAAAGCTGTTATTGAGCTTAAAGAAACTGATGATTACATATCGTTTAAATTGAGTGAATATATTCTTGAAGATGAATATATTGATTTGGCAATGGATATGCCTCCGATATATGAATTCAATATTTTACAACTTCCGCTAAAACATAGAGATAAATTTGGTGATTGGCTGAATGTATCTTGGGATGATAGCGTTTGTGTGAATGTTCTTTCAACATCTCCGACTGCAATTATAGATAATGAAAGCTTTAGAAATTATCGTGTTCTTACTGCAAAGGCAAATAGAGATATAGAGCTTTTGGGATGCGAGGCGGCGCTCATTGTTTCCAAGCCGAATGATTTTTTGGATTGCGTTGAAGCTGTGGAAGATGATTACGATTTGCCAAAAGGCGTGAGGAGCAGAAGAAGTAAGCACATAAATAATTCCATTTATTGGACTCAAAGTATTGACCCGTCAAATGTAGATGAACACATTGAGGTTGCAAAACTCGGCGGATTTTCAAAAATGTTGATTTATTATTCCGCATTTTTTGGTGAAGAAGGAAATTATAATTTTTGTAATAATTGTGTATATTCAGATAATTATCCAAACGGCGATGAAGATGTGAAAATGATTTTTGATAAAATCAAGAGAGCCGGAATAATTCCCGGAATTCATATTCTCCATTCCCATATTGGAGTTAAAACTAATTATGTTACACCTGTTGCTGACTATAGGCTGAATTTAACAAGACATTTCACATTGTCAAAGGCTCTTGGTACTGATGATGATACTATATATGTGGCGCAAAATCCGAAAGGCTCGGTTATGCACGAAAAATGCAGAGTTCTTTTCTTTGGCGGCGAGCTCATACATTATGAAGGCTATTCTGCTGAAAAACCATATTGCTTTACGGGTTGCAAACGAGGGCATTTTGGAACGAATGTTATTGCTCATAAAGAAGGCACAATAGGCGGAATTCTTGATATTAGTGAATTTTGCGCAGAAAGTGTCTATATTGACCAAAGCACGGATTTGCAGGATGAAATTGCTGAGAAACTTGCACATCTTTATAACTTTGGCGCAGAATTTGTTTATTTTGATGGTTCAGAGGGAACAGATGCTCCTTATGAATATGAAATACCTCTTGCGCAATACAGGGTATATAAACAGTTTAAAAATCCGCCACTCTTTTGTGAAGGTGCTGCAAAGTCGCATTTTTCATGGCATATGCTGTCGGGTGGAAATGCGTTTGATGTTTTCCCAACAAATATATTTAAAAAATCTATTGCTAAATTCCCTTTGGAAGAAGCACCGAGAATGGCTGAGGACTTCACAAGAGTGAATTTTGGATGGTGGAATTTTTATGATGACACACAGGC
>JAZNGL010000100.1:0-7507 GCA_045576435.1 Clostridia bacterium | reverse complement strand
CCCTTATAGGGGTTAAGCCTGTAATAGCCCCTTCTAGGGGCAGTGCATACCACTAGTTTACTAGTGGTTATGATTTTAATAAATACTATATAAATTATTCAATTCCCATCAAGAGATTCATTACATAAAGTTCAAGAGATTCATAGTCGCGAGCTTCAACACATTTTTTCTGGAAGTCATAGTCAAAGCTCTCAGCTTTTTTCTCAAGGGCTTTTGCAATATGCAAGCTGTTTTTGAGGTGCTGATAGCTACCATCTTGCTTTTGTGTTCTCATAACCTTAACATCAAGGCCGATATATTCACCATTGTTGCCATAACCGTTTTCCATAAGTATCTTAATCTGATTGAAGGCTGTGCGCAAGTTTTCAACACCAAAGCTCTTATCTTGGTCAAATTTCATGCCATTTTGGTCGTTTAAGTGAACGCCCCAGAGCTTATTCATTGCCATTGCAAAGCCGATTTCACTTGCTGGGTCAAGACCTGCAAGCATTGCATGAGCACTCTCTAAAAGACCACCAACACGGCTTGGGTCAATAGTTGCTGCTGAAATTGCAAGACAGTGTCCGAGCGTTGGGCAAACGCTTCTGTCGATAGGCTCATTAGGCTTTGTTTCAATCATAATCTTGATGTTTTTGTCATATTCGAGCATTTTGTTTATTGCATCAATAAGCTTGTTTGTTGATTCAACAGGACTTTTACTCTCATAACAAAGAGTTCCTTCTCTTGCAAGCCATAAAACAATCTTGTCACAACCCAATGCATTTGCAATATCAATTGAACGAAAGGCTCTCCAAAGTGCAAAATCTCTGTCTTCCTTGCTGTTTGATGTGAATCCGCCATCGATAGTATGCGGGTCCATCCAGAGACGTGGAGCAACAAACTCAGCCTTCAGGTCATATTTGTCGAGAAGTGCCTTAACTGATTTTGCTTCAGCGATGATTTCAGCCTCTGTCATATTGTTTATATTAGGAACAGCGTCGTCATCATGGAATTGGATAGCGTCAAAACCGATTTCTTTAAAGGTTTTGATTTTTTCTTCAAACGGGATTGTTTCTCTTACTGCAGGACCATATGCATCTGCTCCTTCGTGAACGTTCCAAGGACCTACCGAATACTTAAATTTACTCATTTTTATTACATCCTTTCTAAGTTAATTTTATCCATGTTTTTTTGTTACTACTTTCAACAATTGCCTCGGTTAATTTAACGATATAAGCTGCTTGCTCTAATGTAGCAAATATTGGTTTGCCTTCACAGCCGTCAATTATGTACTTATAAAATGCAAAGATATTACCTTTAAGGCGTCATTCCATCCCTCTGGATGTCCCATTGCGAGGGCGGTATATGGCTTTGCTTGCTTTGAAATGTTGTTAGGGTCACGGATAATATATCTGTTATCATCGTCACGGAAGCCCATCCAAAGTCTGTCGTTTTCCTCTTGATTCCATTTTATTGAAGCAAGAGAGCCATTTATTTCAAAGTTAAAATAACAACCATGCCCTGCTGCAACCTCTGAAACATGATAAACGCCTGTTGCACCCTTGTCGGTGTGGAATAAGATGGCGCCATAGTCTTCGTTTTTAACTTCAACCTCGTCAAACTCTGTCGGAACAGTGCTTGTGAAGGTTTCAGTCTGTTTTTTTGGCTTTTTGCGAACAGGAATAACTGTTTTTAAATCAGCCATAACTTCGGTTATTTTATGACCTGTTACATGCTGGATTGCATCCATCCAATGCGAGCCTATATCTGCAATGGCACAAGAGTTGCCGGCAACCTCAGGCTCTAAACGCCAGCTATAGTCAGTGTCATACAAAAGCCAATCTTGTTGATATGAACCTGTTAAAACACGTACGTCGCCTATTTTTCCATCTTCAATTCTTGCTTTAGTTTCCTGAACCATGGGGTTCAGACGATAATTGAAGTTTACCGCCGCAACACTATTTGGATAGCTTTTTTTAAGCTCAACCAACTCTTGTGCCTGAGCGTAATTCATGCAGAGTGGTTTTTCACTTAAAAGATGCTTGCCTGATTTAATTATCTGCTTATTTATTTCAAGATGGAGAAAATTCGGAGTGCAGTTATGTACTGCATCAATTTGCGGGTCATTGAGAAGCTCATCAACAGAGGAATAACACTTTTCTATTCCATAATACTCTGCCTTTGCCTTTGCAAGCTCCGCATTTGTGTCTGCAATTGCATAAAGTTCACAGTGTCCAATGCGACGAATAGCTTCAATATGGCTTTCGCCAATATATCCCATTCCAATTATACCAACTTTTATTTTTTTCATATCTGCCACCTCAATTAGTCGTCAAGAAGTGAACAAAGATAATCGTAGTTATTTTTAGCACTTTCTTTGTTTGAAACGGGTGGCTTGTCGAGCTCAACACACAAAGGTCCTGTGTAATTAACAGAATCCAAAACCTTGAACACCTCAGGGAAATTGACAGTACCCTTACCAAGTTCATGGAAACAGGTCATGATAGGAACACCCGAGTCAACCCAGCCTGAATCTGTAACTTCGTCACCAAACTTGTAGTCCTTAAGATGAACAAAGTTCACTCTGTCGGCATATCTTTTTATAATTTCAACAGGGTCTGCACCTGCAGCGGCAATATGAGCTGTATCGGGTGCAAGATAAATTAAATCTTTATCGGTGTTTTGCATAACATAGTCGATATCCTCTTCAAACATAAAGAAGGTGTTAACGTGAGGGTGAACACTTGTTTTAATGCCGAAGGATTTGGCAATTTTTGCAAATCGCAGCATGTTGTTAAGATTATATTCGTGCTCTTTGATTCCAAAGTTTTCAGGCCGTGAGTGTGTGCCTTGAAGGGTTGCACGGGTTACACCCATTTCTGCAACAAATTCCAACTCCTTTTCTAATGTTGAGAAGAGATGTTCATCTTCTTCGCCGGCGCCGGGGATGTGAAAATAGAAGCTATTTGCTTTAAGCCCATATTTGTCAAGCATAGCCATATATTCCTTAACATTTGCATCATAGGCATACATTGCGGTTTTAACGCTTTCAAAGGATTTAAAGCCAATTTCGGTTATTTCTTTTGCTGCAAGCTCTGCTTCTTCGCGTGTCTTGGTTCCCCAAGGCCATATAGCATAGCAAATTTGAGATTTTTTCATATTTTTGACTCCTTTTTATATGATATATTTTTTTCTGGTTTTGAATTTTGCCTATATTCTGTTGGGGTTAGACCCTTTTTTTCCTTAAAGATACGACAAAATGTCTTTGTATCGGGATATCCGACTTTTTGCGCTATAGCATATATGGGCAGGGTTGCATCTGAAAGAAGAACACAAGCGTTTTTCACGCGAACATCATTCAAAAAGGAATGAAAAGTTGTTCCAAAAGCTTTTTTGAAAATTCTGCAGAAATTACTCACACTATAGCCTGTTTCTCTTGCTGCGTCTTCTACGGTAAGCGCATCTTTATAACGGAAATTGACTAACTCCAAGGCTTTGCCAACAACCATCTGTAATTTAATTTCTGCCTCTTGCTTTTGAGAAAGTTTGTTACCATCCTTTCTCATCCTGTGAAGATGTGCAGCGATTTTATAGATGTTTCCCTGAATAATTAACTTTGATTCAATTGTGCAATTTGTGACTTCTTCTATGATTTCATCAAGCAAGGCTTTAATTGCAGATGAAATTGAATTATCGTTCACATTAAAAACAGGAGAATTAAATTCGGCATTTGCAAGAATATTAAAACTATTGCCTAAAAATGTCGGACCAAATTCGAGAAGCAAAAATTTATTCGCATGTTCTGATTTTAAGACTTTATGCACTGCCAGGCTTTCTATCAGAACCAAATCTCCCTTTTTTGCAATAAAACGATTGTCGTTTATTAAAAGTTCAACTTCACCCTCAAGAATATATAAGATTTCGAATTCAATATGCCTGTGGGCAATAGGATAAGAACGATTTGTTGTGAGTAATGCGACATAAGATGATTCATTTATAATCACTGGTTGATGTAACATAATAAACCTCCTGGTTTTAAACCCAAATTTATAGTAGCATTCTTAAAATAAAAAGTCAACACAATAAGAATTTTTAGGAACAAGTTAATCAATATAGGGATTGAAAAAGATATGGTATAGACATAAAATTGTGATATAAAGAAATAAAAAAATAGTTTTAAAATGGAGGAAAGAATATGTATAGAATAGGACAAGAAGAAATTGATGCGGTTGCAAAGGTGATAGAATCTAAATGGCTATTTAAGTGCGCTGGACCGGTTGAGTCGCAGACTGCACTCTTTGAAGAAGAATTATGCAAGGTGTTTAATAATGACCATGCAATATTAATGTCGTCCGGAAAAGCCTCTTTGATATCTGCGTTGATTGGCATGGGAGTTGGACCTGGAGATGAGGTAATTGTGCCCGCATACACCTATATTGCAACAGCAATGGCGGTGGTAGCAGTTGGTGCTATGCCGATTATTGCGGAGGTTGATGAAACACTCACCCTTGATGTCAATGCTGTTGAAAAGAAAATAACAGGCAGAACAAAGGCTATTTTGCCTGTTCACATTCAAGGTTTCCCAAGCAATATGGAAGCTCTGTGTGATTTGGCAAAAAAGCACAATATATATGTTTTAGAGGATGCGTGTCAGGCAGATGGAGGTTCATATAAAGGTAAACGACTTGGCACATGGGGAGATGCGGGAGCATTAAGCTTTAATCAGTTCAAAATTATTACTGCAGGTGAAGGTGGCGCATTGCTCACAAATAATAGAGATATTTTTGAACGTGCCGCAATATATCATGACTCGAGTGCTATTGCATTCTTTGGCAATCAGTTCGATAATTTTTCAACCGAGCTCTTCTGTGGCGTTGAATATCGTACCAATGAAATAACTGCTGCCATTATGAGAGTTCAGTTAACACGTCTTGATGGAATTTTAGAAGAACTTAGAGCAAACAAAAAATATATAATGGATGCACTCAAAAATGATTTTGAATTTATTCCATCAAATGATATTGAAGGAGATTGCGGTGTGGTTGTTGCTTTCAGATTTGCTACTGAGAAAGAGGCGAGAGCCTTTTCTGAAAAAATTGGCGGTACTTTGCCGATAGACACAGGCAAGCATGTTTACACAAATTGGACGAGTATTTTAGAGAAAAAAGGTGCGGTTAATCCGGCCGCAGACCCATTTAAAATGTCAGCAAATAAAGCACCTGATTATAGCGCAGATATGTGCCCTAAAACACTTGATTATTTGTCAAGAACGGTTTATTCCAGCATGCGTGTTGACAAAACAAAAGAGGAACTTGATGAATTTATTGCGAAGTGTCGTGCTGCGAAAGCCTAGGATTAGTTTAAATAGGAGTGAGACCGATTTTATTTCGGACTTGTTCTTTTTGTTGAAAAGAGGGAAACACTTATGCAACAATGGAAAGATAAAAAATGGTATTGCTATGGCACATCTATGACTGATAAATCGGTCTTGGAGAGTGTAATAGGATATAAGCCTGACGGAACAAAAAACAGAGGAAGAACGGGATATTACACAGAAAAGCTTGCAGAATATTCAGGGTTAAAGGAATATAATTTTGGCAAGGCGGGAAGTGGAATTATTCCGTCACTGCATGGCGAAGACAACATTAAATCTAGATGCATGTGCTTAAATGACGGAAAGGCAGAAGCTGATTTAATTACGGTTGAAGTTATCCCAAATGATTACATGAAAGGCGAGCTCGGGGAAATAACCGATGTATGTGACGAAACCTTTTGTGGGAACCTCAATCAGATTATAGAATATCTGCTTTCAAACACAAGAGCTTATGTTGTAATACTGATTGCGAGCAGAGGCCGCTATAATGTACCAGACATAAGTGAAAAGTTCACTCCTGTGTCGAATATGATTAAGGGCTATTTAGAGTGGGAGGATGCCGTTGAAACCATTTGCAGAATGCATGGCATTCAATGTTGGAATGGGGCAAGTGAGTCGGGATTAGGATATTATCGTGTTGAAAAAGATGATGAATATCTTCAAGACCAGGTGCATTTAACCGAAAAAGGTGGAGAAGTTCTGGCGAAATACTATTGGGGTAAGTTAAAAAATATTTATCCGTAAATTGTGATTACTTATATTATAAAAAATGCTATATCCCTTTTTAAAGGGATATAGCATTTTTTGAAATATTTTGATTATTTTAAAATCAGTTTATATTCATCAATAATTTTTTTCATTGTTTCTGGAGAAGGTCCACCAACAATATTGCGCTGTTCAACACAGGTTTCAAGTGAAACAGCGTCATATATATCTTCGTCAAAAAGTGGAGAAAAGCCTTTGAATTCATCAAGTGTTAAATCTTCAATAACTTTATCTTCGTCAAGACAATATGCAACCATTTTTCCTGATACGGCATGCGCGTCACGGAACGGAAGTCCGCGTTTTACAAGGTAGTCGGCAACATCTGTTGCGTTTGTGAAGCCACCCTTTGCACCCTTTGACATTTTATCCTTGCGGATTTTCATGGTTGAGAGCATTCCGCAGAAAACAGGCAGACACATTTTAACGGTATCAAGAGCATCAAAAATTTGTTCCTTGTCCTCTTGCATATCCTTATTATAAGCAAGCGGCAAGCCTTTGAGCATTGTTAAAAGTCCCATGAGCGAACCAAAAACTCTGCCTGACTTTCCACGTGCAAGTTCTGCAACATCGGGGTTTTTCTTTTGCGGCATGATGCTTGAGCCTGTGCTATAAGCATCATCAAGCTCGATGAAACTGAATTCATTTGAACTCCACAAAATAATTTCTTCTGAAAAACGACTGAGATGCACCATGATCATAGAAAGCACAAAAGCCAGCTCACAAACAAAGTCACGGTCCGAAACACCATCAAGACTATTTTTGGTGATTGCATCAAAGCCAAGTTCATCTGCAACAAACTGACGGTCCAACGGATAGGTTGTTGCGGCGAGCGCTCCACTTCCAAGAGGCATAACGTTCATTCTTTTTTTCCAATCTGCCAGACGGGAAAGGTCGCGGGAGAACATTTCATAATATGCCATAACGTGATGCGCAAAGGTGATTGGCTGAGCCTTTTGAAGATGGGTATAACCCGGCATAATTGTATTTAAATTGTTTTCTGCTAAACCGAGAATTGTTTTTAAAAGCTTTTTGAGCATATTGGCAAGCAATTCAGCCTCATCTCTTAAATAGAGCTTGTCGTCAAGTGCAACCTGGTCATTGCGGCTTCTGCCTGTGTGAAGTCGTTTTCCAACGTCACCAATACGTGAAATCAAAATTGTTTCAATATTCATGTGAATATCTTCTGCATCAATCTGGAATTCAATTTTACCATTTTCAATATCCTGAAGAATTTCACCTAAGGTTTTTATAATAAGAGCGGCATCATTTTCAGGGATTATTCCTTGTTTGCCGAGCATTTTTGCATGTGCCTGACTTCCGCGGATATCCTGAGCATACATGCGCCCGTCAAAACGGATTGATGAATTAAAGTCATCAACCAAAGCATCT
>JAZNGL010000099.1:0-10929 GCA_045576435.1 Clostridia bacterium | reverse complement strand
CCGGATGAAATAATGGATTATTTCTATAACAGGTATAAAATTTCAAGCAAATACGATGTTGAGGATGCGAGAAATATTGCCGGCGTTCGATATACAATGGAAACTAAGAATTTTAGTGTAATGAATCCTTATCTCTTCGCGAATGATATTGAAATGGGAACTGTTCAAAAAATAAAAGAAATGTCATTCAAATTAAAGGGAGTCAGTGTTGAAGTTGAACCCGTACGCGAATATGTGAATGGTTCGCTTGCGGCGCATATTCTTGGGAGGACGGATATTATTTACCGTGAAGAATATGCTGAACTTAAGGATAAAGGCTATGGAATGAACGATATAATCGGCAAAGATGGCTTGGAAAAGGTTCTTGAACCATATCTTAAGGGTAAGGATGGATATAAGAGAGTTGAACAGACAAAGACCGGAAATGTTTCTCAGACATTGAATGTTAAGCCGCCGCAGACGGATAATTTTGCTGTATTGACAATTGATTCAGAGTTGCAAAAGGTGACTGAAGAATCGCTAGCCAAAAATATTGAAGCAGCACGAGCTGCTAAGGGAAATGATTGCTATAGCGGAGCAGCAGTTGCAGTTGAAATTGAGACGGGTGGCGTTCTAGCAATGGCATCCTTGCCGAACTATGACCCTGCCCAATATACTAAGGAATATACTAAGCTTTTAAATGATAAAAAGCTACCCTTACTTAATAGGGCGTTAAATGGTGCATATACTCCCGGTTCAACTTTCAAACCATTAACTGCAATTGCGGCGCTTGAGGAAAAAATAATTTTGCCTCAGACAATAGTTGAAACAAAAGGAATTTACACGTATTATGCACCATCATTTCAACCAACCTGCTTAATTTGGAAGAATACCGGTGAGACACATGGTAGTATTAATGTTTCTCAGGCAATTGGGGTTTCGTGTAATTATTTCTTTTATGATATGGGAAGACAGCTTACGATTGAGAAACTTAATGAATACGCCGGATATTTTGGCTTAGGAAAACCAACAGGAATTGAACTTTCGGAGTCACGAGGGATTGTTGCGGGACCGGAATATAGAGAAAAACTTGATATGGAGTGGTATCCGGGTGATACTATTCAAGCAGCAATAGGACAGTCTGATAACATGTTTACGCCTGCTCAGCTTGCAAGCTATGTCAGCACAATTTTGAATAAAGGCAATAGATATGCATTGCATTTGGTTGAAGAAGTCAGACGATATGATTCAGGTGAGATTGTTTACAAGAATGAACCCAAACTTCTTTCACAATATGAGATTTCAGATGAAACACTTGAAGCAGTTAAAGATGGAATGAGACGTGTTACTGAGGATGGAACAGCAAAGTTTGTTTTTGAAGATTTTCCAATTGCTGTTGGCGGTAAAACGGGTACTGCAGAAGTCAGCAGAGGAAGTGACACAGTTCTATTTGTTGGCTTTGCACCATATGAAAACCCACGTATTGCTGTTGCTGTTGTTCTTGAACATGGCGCAACAAGTAGCTTTGCGGCAAGTGTTGCGAGAGATATGATGGGATATTATCTGGGATTTTCTGAAGTTGAAGATAAAACTGTTAGATTAAACAAACTTATGGAATAAATAGTTTTACTATAAAATGCTTATTTAAGGAGCGGAAAGGTTGGGGTAAAAATGGTAGATAATGAGAAAATTTTAGAGGAAAATACTAAAGATGAAATCACAGATGAAAAAACCGAAACGATAGAAACTCCGGACCAGCTTTTAAATGCTGCAATGAAAATTGATGTTGATTGCAAATATACCAAATTCTATAATAAAACGCTGCGTTCAGGACAAACTCTTGAATCAGAGGGGCATGTTGTTATTGTTGGTGACATAAATCCGGGTGCAGAGGTTGTTGCGGCGGGAAATATATTTGTTATGGGAACGGTTAAGGGAACGATTCATGCAGGGGCAAAGGGTGACACTAATGCTATTGCAATTGCACTTAATTTATCTCCAACCCAGCTCAGGATAGCAGATATAATCGCACGCTCGCCTGATGGTGAAGCAAATAACGAAATTTATCCGGAAATTGCATATGTAAAAGATGACAAAATTTTTATTGAAGATTTTCTACAGAAAAAGAAATAATATTTTGACATTTTCATGGATTTGTGTTAATATGAAGAAAAGATATTGATAATTAGTATGGAGGGCTTTAAATGTCACAAGTAATTGTTATAACTTCAGGTAAAGGCGGTGTTGGAAAAACAACAACAACTGCTAATATAGGAGTAGGACTTGCCAAACTCGGCAAAAAAGTTGTTTTGATTGATACAGATATCGGCTTGAGAAACTTAGACGTTGTTTTAGGCCTTGAAAACAGAATAGTTTATGATTTAGTTGATGTTATAAATGGTGAATGTACCCCTAAACAGGCTGCTATAAAGGACAAGCGCTTTGATGGATTGTTCCTGATTCCTGCAGCACAAACAAAGGATAAAGATGCTGTTTCGGTTGAACAGATGAAGGAGCTTTGTGAAAAGCTTAGGGAAGAATATGACTTTATAATTATTGACTGCCCTGCAGGAATTGAGCAAGGTTTCAAAAATGCCATTGCGGGTGCTGATAAGGCTTTGATTGTTACAACTCCTGAGGTTTCGGCAGTTCGTGATGCTGACAGAATAATAGGCTTGCTTGAAGCACATGAAATTGAAGAGCATTATCTCATTATAAACAGAATTCGCCCTGATATGGTTAAGCGCGGAGATATGCTGAATGTTGACGATATAATTGATATTTTAAATATTGATTTGATAGGCATTATTCTTGATGACCAGGATATTATTGTTTCAACAAATAAAGGAGAGCCTGCTGTTGTGAATATGAAGTCAGTTGCAGGTCAGGGTTATAGAAATATAACTCAAAGACTTATGGGCAACAATGTTCCTCTTATGGACCTTGAGGAAAAATCCTTCTTTGGGAAGATTAAGAAACTGTTTAGCAAAAACTAAGTTTTGCCAACTGACCATATTAAGTCCGGAAACGGTAAAATTGGATTATTTAAAATTAAGGAGAGAAAATTGATGCTGGATTTGTCTAAAATTTTTGGCAGAAGAAATACTTCAAAAGACGTGGCAAAGGATAGGCTTAAATTGGTTCTCGTTCATGATAGAGCCAATGTTTCGCCCGACTTTTTAGAAACAATAAAAGATGAAATAATGCAAGTGCTCGCGAAATATATGGATGTTGCAGACAGTGGTCTTGATATACAATTAACAACTGCACAAAGTGAAGATGGAAAGTCTTTGGTGCCAGCACTTACTGCAAATATTCCGATTAAAAATATGAAGAAAAGATAAGGATGTTATTATGAAGTTTAATAGCGTCCAATAAGGTGTGGCATTTTAATTTTAGGAGGAATGAAATGTGAATATAGCATTAATTGCTCATGATAAGAAAAAAGAGCTTATGGTGGATTTTTGTATTGCTTATAAAGGTATTTTGAGCAAACATAATCTTTGCGCAACTGGAACAACAGGAAGTTTGATAATTGAAGCAACGGGAATGAATGTTAATTTGTTTTTGTCCGGACCTCAGGGTGGTGACCAGCAAATAGGGGCAAGAATTGCATATAACGAAATCGATTTGGTTTTGTTTTTCAGAGACCCACTTACCGCTCAACCTCATGAGCCGGATGTATCTGCTTTGTTTAGATTATGTGATGTGCATAATATTCCTCTTGCAACTAACAGCGCAACTGCTGAAGTTTTGATAAGAGGTCTTGAACGCGGAGACCTTGATTGGAGAGATATTGTTAATCCAAAAAGCAAATAGTGAATTAAATATTAAAAAATTTAAAAAAAACACTTGCAAATTTAAAATAAGTGTGTTATAATTTATTGGTTGATTATGGGTAGTCCTCTGCTGATACTTTATCTGGAAAGTGTGTGGCATGAATGCCTGAAATAGAAAGGATGTAAAAAATGAATATTTTAGACCAGATTACACAAGAACAAATCAGAACAGACCTTCCTCAACTTAACATCGGTGATACCGTTCGTGTTTATGTTAAGGTTAAAGAAGGAAACAGAGAAAGAATTCAGATGTTTGAGGGAACTATCATTAAGAAGAATCATGGTGGAATCCGTGAAACTTTCACAGTTAGAAAGGTTTCTTATGGTTGTGGAGTTGAAAGAACATTCCCTGTTAATTCACCTAACATCGATAGAATTGAAGTTTCAAGACGTGGTAAGGTTAGACGTTCAAGACTTTATTATCTCCGTGATAGAGTTGGTAAGGCTGCAAAAGTTAAAGAAAGAGTTTAACGATTTATGGTGGGTATTTTTAAATACTCACCATATGTTCATATTAAGGCAAAATATCTAATAAGGTGGCATTTTTGATGAGTGAATTTGAAAATAATAAAAACGAAGAAATTGAAATAGTTGATGATTGCTCAGAACAGGAAAAAGGTTTTAATTGGAGACGAGAGGTTCTTGATTGGATATCTTCCATTTTAATTGCACTTGTTGTGGCTTTTTTGCTTAGAAATTATGTTTTAACCTTGGCAAAGGTTCAGGGCGAATCAATGGAACCAACGCTTCAAAACAATGATAGACTATATGTCAACAGACTTATGTATGAGCCTGAAAAGGGCGATGTTTTAATTTTTACGCCATCTTCAGACCCCGGCAGACCATATATAAAAAGAGTTATTGCAACTGAGGGCGATACGGTTTATATTGATTTTATATCAGGCGACGTATATGTTAATGATGAAATTATCGATGAGCCATATATAAAAAGTGAAACACGTTTGTCGGGTTCATATATTGAAAAATTAAGACAAAACGGAGAATATAGTAGGGAAAACCCTATTGTTGTTGAAAAAGACAAATATTTTGTAATGGGTGACAATAGAAATGCCAGCAAGGATAGCCGTGAAATTGGTCAGGTCCCAAAAAAAGAGATAGTTGGACACGCAATTTTTAGATTTTGGCCTGTTTCAAACATGAGCACCTTGGATTACGAAGCAGAATAAGGAGGCTCATATGGTTTTACAATGGTTTCCCGGACATATGGCGAAAACCCGTCGTCTTATAACCGATAATTTAAAGCTTGTTGATGTTGTTATTGAATTGCTTGATGCACGACTTCCGCTATCTTCAAGAAATCCGGAAATTGACAGAATAGTTGGCAACAAACCGAGAGTTATTGTTCTTAATAAGAGCGATATTGCAGATTCTAATGCAAATTCTGCATGGGTTAAATACTTTGAGGAAAAGGGTATTTGTACGATTCTTGCAGACAGTTTGACAGGTGTTGGCATAAAAAATCTTGATGCTGCGATTGAACGAGTTCTTTCGGCAAAATTTGAAAGAGAACGAAGTAAAGGTATGCAGAGAAGGGCAGTCCGAATGCTTGTTGTGGGAATTCCAAATGTTGGTAAATCGTCATTTATAAATAGGCTTGCGGGGAGAGCTGCAGCAAAAACGGGCGATAGACCGGGTGTTACAACCGCAAAACAATGGATAAGGCTTGAGGGTAAATATGAATTGCTTGACACACCGGGAATTTTATGGCCAAAGTTTGAAGATTTTGAGGTAGCAAAGCGCATTGCATATACAGGTGGAATAAAAGATGAAATTATGGATATTGAAGAGCTTGCATTCTATTTGATTGGCTTTTTAAGAGAGAATTATTTTGATATGTTAGCAGACCGCTTTAAGATAATGGAAGATGTCACAAATTTGGAGGATTTTGAATTACTTGAGCTTATTGGCAAAAAACGTGGTTGCATTATGTCGGGTGGAGTTGTGGACACTTTGCGTGCAGCAAATCTGATTTTAGATGAATTCCGTTCAGCGAAAATTGGCAGAATTACTCTTGAATTGCCTAAAAAATAAATTATATGATGGAGTGCTATGGTTTATCTGTATTCGGCGGATAAAAATAGCACTTTTTATTTTAGAAAGGGTGAAAAAATGAAGGAGTTTGAAAATGAGTTATATTTACAAGGTTTTTTAAATATTGCCGGGGTTGATGAAGCAGGCAGAGGCCCCCTTGCCGGACCTGTTTGTGCGGCGGCAGTGATTTTGCCGCAAGATGCAATCATTGATGGGATAAATGATTCCAAAAAGCTGTCTGCAAAAAAACGAGATGAGCTTTTTGACCGCATAATTGAAACTGCAATTGCATATTCGATAGAGTTTGTTTCTCCCGATGTGATTGATGAGATAAACATAAGACAAGCGACTTCACTTGCAATGCATAATGCGGTTTTTAATCTTGCAGTTAAACCTGACTTTGTTATTATTGATGGCAATGATAACTTTGAATATGACATCCCGTATAAATATATAATAAAAGGCGATGCAAAGTCACAGAGCATAGCTGCAGCATCAATTTTAGCAAAGGTGAGCCGAGATAGATTGATGGAGGAACTTGATAAGGAATATCCTGAATATCAGTTCAAAAAGCATAAGGGTTATGGAACAAAAGTGCATATGGAGGCAATACAAAAATTTGGTGTTTCGAAAGTGCATAGAAAATCCTTTATGACGGATAAGGTTTTAGGTATATCAAAATGAGATTAGGGATAATTAATAAAATTACTGGAAAATGCGGTGAAGATGCGGCGGCAGATTTTCTTAAAAATAAGAAGTATAAAATTGTTAAGAGAAACTATAAAAATAAAATTGGTGAGATTGATATAATTGCGGAAGATAAAGATGAAATTATTTTTGTTGAAGTGAAAACAAGAAGCTCTTTTGAATTTGGAACTCCTGCACAAGCGGTAAACTATCATAAAAAACGCAAAATTGCCAACACAGCGGAATACTATCTTATGGAAAATCCCACCGAAAAGAACATAAGATTTGATGTTATTGAGGTTTTTGCAAAAATGACGGGCGAAATCTTTGAACTCGATGAAATTAACCATATTGAAGGTGCATTTTTTGAAATTTGATAATTTAAATAGTCACAAAACTTTACTTGGCTTCGTATTATGAAATAAATATGCGTTATGGAGGGGAGAACATGACATCTGCTTTATTTGATGCGCATTGCGATACAATATCCAGGCTTGCAAAAATGAATAGTGGATTACGAAAAAACACCTGCCATTTAGATTTAGAAAAAATATCAAATTTAAAAATGAACTATGGACAAGTGTTTGCCGCATTTGTTGATAAAAAAAATATTTGTGTTTCACCATTTCAACATGTGAAAAGCTTGATTGATAAATATTTTGATGAAATAAAAAAGAACGAAGATTTGATTGAACATTGCGAAAAAATTAGTGAAATTCAGCAGGCTTTAAAAAATAAAAAAGTTGCTGCGTTGCTTTCTGTTGAAGGCGGGGAGGCAATTGTGGGTGAAATAGGTAAGCTTGAAACACTTTATTCAATGGGTGTCAGAATAATGACACTCACATGGAATTATAAAAACGAAATTTGTGACGGAATTGGTGTTCAAAATGGTCATGGATTAACCCAATTCGGCAGAGAAGTTGTTTTGAAAATGAATGAAATGGGAATGCTCATTGATATATCACATATTTCAAGAAGCGGATTTCAAGATGTGCTTGAGTTAAGTCAAAAGCCGGTTGCAGCAACCCATTCAAATGCTTTTGGAATAAAAAATAATGTACGCAATCTTAATGATGAAGAAATAAAGCAGCTTATCCAAAAAGGTGGGTTTATAGGGATTAATTTATATTCGGAATTCTTGTCTGATAGAGATACAAAAATCAAAGATGTTTTGAAACATATTGAACATATATTAGAACTTGGCGGTGAAGATGTTGTTGGTTTTGGAAGCGATTTTGATGGTATAGACTCATTGCCTTATGGCATGGAGAGTGTTCAGGATTTTTCTAAAATTATTGATGAATTTAAAAAAATAGGATATTCTGATTTATTGATTAATAAAATAACATCTGCTAATTTTTTGAATATAATTAGAAAAACTATTGGATGAATTAAGTAAAATTTTCTAAAATGCCAATAATTTTTAATAAGAATTAGTAAAAAATAGGTAAAAAGACCATAGATATTAAAAAAAGCTTGAAATTTATTATAAATTGTAGTAAAATGAAATATAATTATCATTTAGAGTTTTAGGAGGAATAATCATGGCAACATATATATCTGAAAAAGCAAAGGGTGTTAGCCCTTCACCAACATTATATTTAGATGCTAAATACAAACAAATGAAAAAACAAGGAATTCCTGTTGTGGGATTCGGTGCAGGTGAGCCTGATTTCGAAACTCCTGATAATATCAAAGAAGCGGCAATTCGTGCAATCAACGAAGGGTTCACACGATATACACCGGCATCAGGCACTGTTGAATTAAAAAAGGCAATATGCGATAAGTTCAAAAGAGATGCAGGCCTTGATTACGGAATTGAAAATATTGTTGTTAGCAATGGCGGGAAGCATGCTCTTACTAATGTTTTTATGGCTATTTGTGAGCAAGGTGATGAGGTTATAATTCCGGCGCCATTCTGGGTAAGTTATCCTGAAATGGTTAAGATGGCGGGAGGAGCACCTGTATTTTTGAATACAACAGAGGAAAATAATTTTAAGTTCACCGCAAAAGAGCTTGAAATGCACATAACAGATAGAACTCGTGCTCTTGTTCTTAACACACCAAGCAACCCAACGGGTATGGTTTATACAAAACAGGAGCTTGAAGAAATTGCAAAGGTTGCAGTTAAGCATAATGTTTATGTTGTGTTTGATGAAATATATGAAAAGCTTGTTTATGAAGGTGAGCATATTAATATTGCATCCTTAGGGGATGATATTAAAGAACTTACTATTGTGGTTAATGGTATGGCAAAGGCTTATGCTATGACGGGCTGGAGAATTGGTTTTGCTGCAGCAAATGCAGATGTTGCAAAGGCAATGTCTAACATACAAAGTCATGCAACATCAAACCCGAATTCAATTGCACAAGCGGCATCTGTTGAAGGTCTTTCTGGCGACCAAAGCTCTGTTGATGTTATGAGAAATGAGTATGAAAAACGCAGAGATTATATGGTTGACAGAATAAATAGTATAAACGGATTAAGTTGCAAAAAACCAAATGGTGCATTTTATGTGTTTATGAATGTTAGAGCGGTTTTGGGTAAAGAGCATTATGGTAAAATGATAAATACGGCGAGTGAGCTTTGTGATGATATATTGGAGCGTGCTCTGGTTGCCTTGGTGCCGAGTGAAGGCTTTGGTATTGACGGATATGTCAGATTTTCATATGCAACCTCCATGGAAACAATAAAAGAAGGTCTCGACAGAATTGAGAAATATATAAACGGAGAATACTAAAAGGAGAAAAACCGTGAAAATTGGAATAATTGGTGCAGGAAATATGGCATCTGCTCTTGCGGACGGCTTGATGAATTCCGGAATTGTCAAAGCAGATGAAATTACAATGAGCGATAAATCGACAGCTAAATTGTCCGCTTGGCAGGAAAAAGGCGTTTTCACAACAGAAGATAACAACGTGGTTTTTAAAAATAGTGAAATTGTTATTTTTGCGGTGAAACCTAATATTATTCCCCTAGTTCTTAAAGAGGCAGCAAATTGTGTTAAAAAACAACTTTTTATATCAATTGCAGCCGGAGTTATGATTGATACTATAGAGAAAGCTTTAGGAAATACGGCAAAAATAATAAGAGCCATGCCAAACACTCCTGCCAGAGTAGGTTGCGGCATGACGGTGCTTAGCCCCAATAAAAATATAACTTCAGATGAACTTAAAATAGTTGAAGATTTGTTCTCTGCTATAGGTGATGTGGTTGTGCTTGATGAAAAACACATCAATGTGGCAACAGCTCTGCATGGAAGCAGTCCGGCATATGTTTATATGTTGATTGATGCGATGGCAGACAGTGGTGTCAGACATGGAATATCAAAGGAAATTGCCATAAAACTTGCGGCAAAGGCAGTGGAGGGCTCCGCAAAGATGGTTCTTGAAACGAACGAACATCCTCAAAAACTTAAGGATGATGTTTGTTCACCTGGAGGAACCACTATTGCAGCAGTTTGTGAACTTGAAAAGCGTGGCTTTTCGTCTGTTGTGCAGCAGGCAATTGAAAAATGCATAGAAAAGGCTGACGAAATGTCTAAAAAATAAAAAATCATTTTTTCACAGCTTGTTTCATATTATAATATGGACAAAGAAAAACTCTTAAAAATACAAAGGGGGAAAAGCTGTGAAAAGGAAATATATATTACGGAGCTTGAGAGATTATATTTTAGATAACAAGCTCTATTATATGATTGTTGGAATAGCCGTTGTTCTTGGGATAATAGTTGGTTCGATTTCGGCTGTTTCCATGAATGCGGAAAATTATGAAAGCCTTAATGAATATGTGAATAATTTTATTTCAGCTTATAATTTACAACCGGTTAACAGAGCAAATATATTTGAAACATCGTTTTTAGGAAATTTAAAACTGATTTTATTTTTGTGTTTCTCGGGCTTTTGGGTTGGATTTATTCCATTCACCGTTCTTCAAATGAGTATAAAGTCTTATAAATTAGGTTTTTCGATAGCTTTTTTTGTTATGGCATATAGAGGACAAGGCATAATTTTTTCATTAATGTCATTAATGCCGCAGATATTGATTTTAATGCCGGCACTTGTCATATATGCTGTTTTTAATATTAAGTATGCAATATCAATACAAAAATTAAGGATGAGAAGAATTAGTTCAGTAATTCGAAGAGAAATGTATTTTAGAAGTTTTTTGTGTTTAATTGCAATGCTAGGCGTTGCGACTGTTTGCAGTTTTTTTGATGCATTTGTTATTTCAGCAGTACTCAAGCCGATTTGTATTTTATTTAATAGGTAGTGGAGGAAATTATGGGAGATGTTGTTGAAAGATATTTCGTTTTTTTAAATAATACGCAAAAAGCGGCTAAAAACACCTTGGTTTCATATCAACGAGATA
>JAZNGL010000098.1:0-18020 GCA_045576435.1 Clostridia bacterium | reverse complement strand
ATTGTAGCACAAATGATGTTCTCGCATATCCATTATAACAGATATTTTGAATTCTGGCGAGTAGTTTCTGTTTTTTCTTCCTGTTTTACCCATAAAAATATGCACCTCCAAAAGTGTCTAACTTTTGGGGTGCATATCATTTCTTGTGGCGTATTTTTTATTTATTATTTGCGACATAAAACTTAACAAGTTCTTCTAAAATTTCGTCAGTTTCGAGCTTTTGAATAAGATTTCTGGCACCATTATGGGCTGTGATATAAGAGGGGTCTCCTGACATGATGTAACCAACTATCTGATTAATAGGGTTATAGCCTTTTTCCGTTAAAGACTGATGAACTGACAGGATTATCTCACGTTTGCCCAGTGGCTTTTCTTTTTCAACGTTAAATTTCATTGTTTGCGAGAATTGTCTGTTTTTTTCTGTCATGTGATTAACCTCCTTTTTAATATGTCTTAAATTAAAGTCTTAAATCTGCACCAAGTGAACTCTTTAAATCTGAAACAATTGTTTCCATAGCGTTATTAACTTCTGTATCTGTTAGTGTTCGGTCAGCAGCTCTGAAAGAAATAGAATATGCAACGCTTTTTTTATTTTCGCCAACCTGTGCTCCTCTATATACGTCAAAAAGTGAATAGCTTTCAATAATTCCATTGCAGTGCTTTTCGATAATATCCTCAATTGCACCAACGTTAATGCTTTCATCAACAACCATGGCAATATCACGGTTTGTTGCCGGGAACTTAGGAAGTTGAGAATAGTGTTTTGCAGGATTTGAACAAGAATATAGGTTTTTGAAATCAAGTTCTGCTGCAAAAACAGGAACGGAAATCTTAAATGCTTTTGCAACGCGCGGATGAATTTGTCCAACAACACCAATTTTGATATCCCCAACAAAAATTTCTGCGCATTGTCCCGGATGGAAAGTTGGATTGTCGTTCTTTTGAACAAATTTTGCTTTTTGGATTCCAGATTCTGAGAAGAGGTTTTCCAAAATGCCCTTAAGTGCATAGAAATCACAATTCCCATAGAGTCCAAGAGTTATAGTTAAACGTTCGTCAGGAAGGGCGTCCTTGCCTTGTGGAACATAAATGCGTCCCAATTCAAATATTCCGGCTTCAGGATTTCTCTTATTATAATTTGTTTTGAGAACATCCATAACAGATGGAAGAAGTGTTGTTCTCATAACGCTATTTTCTTCTCCGAGAGGATTTTGAATTCTGATGAAGTTGTATTTATCATCATTTTCAGGTATCTGGAGAAGCTTGTTTTCAGCGGGGTCAACGAAAGAATATGTCATTATTTCGTATAAGCCGCAAGAAACTAAAATATTCTTAACTGATTCTTCAAAGAGCTGAACTCCGGTTTTGCCACCTGCAGTAATTTTTCCCTGCATAAGAGTTGATGGAATTTTGTCATAGCCGTAAATACGAACAATTTCCTCTGCAATATCTGCTCTTGATTCGATGTCAGGACGAAAACTTGGAACAGAGATTTGATTATTTTCAACAATGAACTCCAACTTTTTAAGAATTTCAATCATTGTATCTTCCGGAATATTCATGCCCAGGAAGTTATTGATTTTTTCACATTCAAGAGGAAGAACAAGTGGCTTTGGCATATCTGCGCTAACTTCTATTGTGCCTTCCAGAACTTCACCTGCACCAAGCTCAACAATCAATTGACATGCGCGATTGATTGCGGCGTCAAGATTATAAACATCGAGACCTTTTTCAAACAGAGCTGAAGCATCGGTTCTCATGCCAAGAGCTTTCGCACCGCGTCTAACCGTGCTACCCTTGAATGTTGCAGCTTCAAATAACACATTCACAGTGTTTTCGGTTACTTCGGTATTTGCGCCGCCCATTACGCCTGCAACACCAATAGCGCGCTCGGTGTCAGAAATCACAATGAGCTCAGGGTTGAGTTCGCGCGGTTGCTCGTCCAAGGTTTCGAGTTGTTCGCCGTTTTTGCCTCTGCGAACAATAATTTTTTTGCCTTTAACATTGTCAAGGTCATATGCATGCATCGGTTGACCATATTCAAACATAACATAGTTGGTTATATCAACAATATTATTTATAGCACGGATGCCGCAAGCGTTAAGTCTGCGTTGCATCCAATCGGGAGATGGTCCAACCTTAACGTTTTTAACAACTTTACCTAAAAATCTTGGGCAAAGCTCAAAATCTTCAACCTCAACAGAGGCAAAATCATTTGCGTTTTCTGAAACAGTGGCATATATGCTTGGGTCTGGAATATTAAAATCCAAATCGTAGGTTGCTGCAGTTTCTCTTGCAAGACCAATAATACTGAAACAGTCAGGACGATTTGATGTGATTTCAAATTCAACCACATTCTCGTTAAGCCCGAGTGTTTCGCAGATATCTGCACCAATTGGTGTGTCATCAGGTAAAATCATTATTCCGGTTGCTGTTCCCTGAGGTGTGAGTCCAAGTTCATCTGTTGAGCAGAACATACCCATGCTAAGCACACCGCGGAGCTTGCCTTTGGTGATTTTTTGGCCGCCAAAGATAACGGATTTGTGTTTTGCGACAGGAACAATTGCGCCAACAAAGACATTTGTTGCAGCAGTTACAATTTGTAGCGGTTCAGATTCACCTGCATCCACAGAGCAAACAACTAATTTTTCGGCATCCGGATGTTTTTCAACACTCAGGATTTTGCCTGTTACAATATTAGTCATGCCTCCGCTCAAATTTTCAATACCTTCAACTTTTGAACCAGACATGGTCATTTTATGCTCATAGTCGTGTATATCAATATCATCAATATTTAAATAATCTTTCAACCAGGAAAGTGGTAGTTTCATTTTAATTCATAACCTTTCTGCCTGCCGGGATTCAGAGTGGTTTATCTGCTTGTTGCAGGCTCACAATGCAATTTAATCAGCTTTAGAATTGTTTCAAAAATCTCATGTCGTTTTCATATAGAAGACGCATGTCGTCAATATCATATCTAAACATGGCAACACGTTCAAGTCCTATTCCAAAAGCAAAACCTGAATATTCGTCAGGGTCGATATTGCAGTTACGCAACACCTGAGGATGAACCATACCGCAACCGAGAATTTCAATCCATCCCTCACCTTTACAGATTCGGCAACCCTTGCCTCCACAGTTAAAGCAGGAGATATCAACTTCGGCGCTAGGCTCTGTGAATTGGAAGTGATGAGGTCTGAATCTGAGACGAGTATCATCACCATAAAGCTTTTTCACAAAAACCTCCAATGTTCCTTTCAGGTCTGCCATGGTTATGTTTTTGTCTATAACAAGACCTTCAACCTGATGGAAAACAGGTGAGTGAGTTGCATCAACGGCATCGCTTCTATAAACTCGACCAGGTGCAATAATTCTGATAGGCGGCTTTTGCTTTTCCATTGTTCTTATCTGAACCGGCGATGTCTGAGAACGAAGAACTATGTTTTCGTCAATATAAAAGGTATCCTGCGTGTCACGTGCAGGGTGGTCTTTTGGTATGTTCAGAGCTTCAAAGTTATAATAATCAAGCTCGACTTCGGGACCTTCAGCTATTGAAAAGCCCATGCCGATAAATATATTTTTCAAGTCATCAAGAACAGTTGTTAAAGGATGCTTTTTGCCGATTTTGTTTTTTGAACCAGGCATTGTAACATCTATTGTTTCTGCAGCGAGCTTTGCACTTTCTAAAGCAGCTTCAAATTGCTCTTTTTTTGTTTCCAAAGCGTTTTCGATAAATTGTCTCACTTCGTTTGCTAATTGACCAATAACCGGTCTTTCTTCAGGGCTCAGTTGCCCCATGCTTTTAGTTACAGCTGTGAGTTCGCCTTTTTTGCCCAAAAATTGAATTCTTAAATCTTCAAGAGCAGCAAGCTCGGAAACGTTTTCAAGCTGTATTTCGGCTTTCTTTTTGATTTCATTTAATTGTTCTTTCATAAAAATTCCGTTGCCCTTCTTCCGCGAAATTCGTTTTATGATATAATGACTTGCGGAAAAGTCATTGTAAAACTCTTATCTTGTAATTGTAACATAAATAAAAAGAATTTACAAGTAAAAATAAATATATAATTAATAATTTTAATGAAACTTATTATTTAAAATAGTCGCCTGCAATGACGATGTCATTAATCTCAACGTCGTTGACTATTTGTTGGTTTCTAAAATCAATATATGCCTTAATGTTAAGAGGATAATTGTTGGCGTTTGATGGAACAAAATGAATTTCACCATCAAACCATGATTTATCACCGAAATAAGCAAAACCACTATAATTATCATCAAAAATATCATTTCCGATATAGCAATTATGATTTTCAAGGCCAAAAAGATTTATAATAGTTGGAAGCAAGTCGCTGGTTTGGCTAACCTTTTTGATTGCGACACGATTCATTCCCGGCGAATAAATAAAGGCAGGAACACGCTGAAGAAGCTCAGACCCTGCTTCTTTATTATATTGTTTTAAAAGCTCTTCGTCAGAAAAGCCATAGGCGTAATGGTCGGAAAATCCAATTATAACCGTGTTTTCAAGCAGCCCATCATTATGAAGGCGTTCGAGAAGTGTACGGAAAAAATCATCAGTATCTCTTGCAAGAAGGAGACAATTATTTTTTTCTAAATTCATATTTGGGTCAACGAGCTCAGGATGTTTTTCTTTCACAAAGTGTAACTTCTCATCATCATAGGTATAGGGAACGTGCCCGGAATATGTTATTATAAAATCAAAAAAAGGTGTATTTTCGGTCATTTTTGCATAAACGGTATCTGTGAGAATATTGCTATCGTTTTGGGATATATGGGAGGGAATCCCCAATTTTTCAAAGCAATTATAGCGCTCATATCCAAAAGCCTGATGCATAACACCTCTATTGTAAAATTCAGGATTATTATAGTGGAACGAATTAGCAACATAACCTTTTTCCTTAAATAGATTTGGAAGCGAATAAGGAAAATTATTTGCGTTGAAATTTACTGCTGATGCTACGGATTTTGGAGTATAGAAGCCCGTGTTGAAAGCAAACTCCGTGTTGAACGTATAGCCTGAACCATATGTCGGTGCAAAATGATTTTTCAGGTTTATTCCGTTGTTCATCATATATTTGATAGTTGGCGTATAGGTATCATTAACCATCCAATCATCAATACTTTCCATCATCACGGCGATTATATTTTTTCCCTCAAAGATTCCGGTATAATCATTTGAAACAACCTGTGGTTTGGCGGATATAAAAGCATCAACCGCTTCATAGTCTTCAGTGTCATATTTGTGAGAGGGAGATAAACTTTTTATCAGGTCTCTCACAGTAAAATGATAGAGACCGGTAACGTCAAGGCTTTTATTTGCATTAACAAATTGTTTATAAATTATTCTTGGTTTGCTCCATGAATCCCAATCGTCTTCTCCAACACCAAATAATGCAGGTTGCATAAAAATATGTAAAAGTAAAACAACAAGAAGAGGAATTAAAGTGAAAAGTTTACAGATGGATTTTTTGATGGTTGGTTTTTGCCAGAGAAGAATGGCAAAGAATAAAAGGACGAATGAAGAAACAGTTGCGCAAACAACTTTCCAATCAAGGTATGTCAGGGCATAACGAAAATAGCTGCTTGCTTCACCTGCCAAGCCAACCTCGCTAAGCCAAAAAAACTGTTCAAAGATTTGAAAATAAATATAGTTGGCAAAAGATAGGATGATAAAGATTAAACCTATTATAAAATATAGTATTTTGCCAATTTTTTTTGACAGCAAAACAGTGCAAAAGAATAAAGCCGTGCAGATCCATGCAAGGTTAAAAAGAGTTGGAATTATGGTTACAAATGGTTCGTCAAAAACTTTTGGCCAAACTAAAAACCGAAGAAGAAAATCCGGAATCAAGAGGGCGAGAACTGCACACGTGTAAAACCCAAGCTTTTTAAATATTTTAGATTTGTTTTGTAAAAATTGCAAAAAATCACGACCTTTTGCATAAAAAATAGAATTATTTTCCTATTATAACACAATTTTTTTCACAATTCAACAGATAATGTAACAAAAAAGTGCATCTTTTGATGTGCTTTTTTATTCAAAACCCTCTTTTTTGTCACGTTTTGATATGGCATAAAAGACATTGTTATACTCGGGGGTTTATTTCTCTTCAGGTTGCCGCGGGAGGCTTTACCTAACCTTGACAAAATGTTGAAAAAGTAGTATTATTGTGATATAAGTGAAAGAATTGGGCTTTTAATCCTTTCAAACTAAAAAACAATTTTAGGAGGAAATTAAAATGTCAGAAGTAAGAAATGTAAAAGCAGACGAACTTAACGTTCGTATTTTTGATTCTCGTCAGAGTATGGGCGAGGCAGCTGCAAAGCAGGCGGCTGAATGGATTCGTCAGGTTGCTGCTGAAAAGGAAGAGGTAAATATCATTTTTGCTGCAGCGCCTTCTCAGAACGAATTCCTTGCAGAGCTTTGTAAGGAAGATGTTGATTGGAGCCATGTTAATGCTTTCCACATGGATGAATATATCGGCCTCGCAGCTGATCATTCGGCAGGCTTTGCAAATTTCCTTCGTCGCTCGGTGTTTGATCTTGTTCCTTTCAAGACGGTTAACTGTTTGAACGGACAGAATCCGGATCCTGAGCAGGAGTGTGCACGTTATGAGGAGCTTCTGCTTAAATATCCTGCGGATATCATTTTCATGGGAATCGGTGAAAATGCACATCTCGCATTCTGTGATCCCGGCGTTGCGTTCTTTAACGATCCCAAGAATGTAAAGGTTGTCGAGCTCGCTGAAACTTGCCGCAAGCAGCAGGTCAATGATGGTTGCTTTGCTACGTTGGATGAGGTTCCGACACATGCATTTACATTGACCGTGCCGATTATGATGAGAGTGCCCCATATGATGCTTATCGCACCTACAGCGCTAAAGGCAAATGCAATTCATGACGTTGTGCTCGGTCCTGTTAACGAAATGGTTCCGGCTTCTGCTGTTCGCACCCACAGGGGTGGCGCAACTCTCTTCACAGATGAAGCGGGTGCAACTAGAATCTAATCAAAGAATATTACTATGGAAAGGAAGATTGATGATATGAGTAAATTATTTATAAATGCACGCGTAGTCTTGCAGGAGCGCGTGATAGAAAACGGTGCAGTTCGTGTAGAAGATGGAATAATCACGGAAATACATGAAAGTCCGTGTAGCCCGCAGGCAGGCGATGAAGTCGTTGATGCTAAGGGCCTATATTTAGCCCCCGGATTTATCGATGTTCACGTTCATGGCGGCGATGGCGGATATTTTATGTCTGCTGATCAAAAGCAGATTGACGCTGTTTGTAAAATGCACTTAAAGCATGGTACAACATCTATGACACCATCATTGTCCACCGCACCAAAGAAGATGCTTACCGATGCTATGGATGCGATAAACGAATATGAGAAGAGCTCTAAAATTCGCCCGAATTTTCTTGGGTTCCATCTTGAAGGACCATATCTCTCGCCTGAGGCTTGCGGCGCAATGCAGGCGGGTTATCTGAGAACTCCCGACCCCGAGGAATATATGGATTTGGCAACACGCTATAATATTGTTCGTTGGGCGCTTGCACCGGAGCTTCCCGGCGGCGTTGAGATGGTTCAAAAGTTAAACCGACTTGGTGTTAAAACATCTATCGCCCATAGCGACGCTTTGTTTGAGGATGCGCTCAAGGCTTATGAATCAGGATGCCAGTGTGTAACCCACTTCTATTCCTTGACATCCACGGTAAGACGAGTTAATGCTTATCGCTATGCAGGCACATTGGAGCTTGCATATCTGATGGATGATATGTGGGTAGAGGTTATTGCAGATGGCAAGCACCTTCCTGCCACACTCTTAAAGCTGATCTTCAAGCTTAAGGGCTCAGATAGAATTATGCTTATTACCGATGGCATTTCAGCCGCAGGCTGGGAGACGATGGAAGGTGAGGCGTTCAGCCAGACAGGTATGCCTATTATCATTGAGGACGATGTAGCAAAGCTTCCTAGCAGACAGGCATTTGCCGGAAGCATTGCTACCACAGACAGAATTGTCAGAACGATGATCAATTTAGCAGGAGTATCCGTATCGGATGCTGTTAAAATGGCGTCTGCCAACCCTGCAAAGCACCTTGGCGTGTTTAACAAAAAGGGATCAATTTCTGTTGGCAAGGATGCAGATTTGTTGCTCTTTGATGACAATATTAAGATTGATTCAGTATATATCGCAGGAAATAAAATGCCGACAGCTTAATTGCTGATGCTTATAATTAAAGGAAAATTTATATGCTTGAGGAACGTACTTTTATTCATTACCTAAAGGATTGGATTGTGTATGCACAGAAGTATCTATATACCATGAAGGATCGTCCGGATATGATGTGCTTCGGTTTGGGAGCGAACGCCGGTGGCAATTCATGGGGAATGCAGACCAATCAGAAGGCGTTGGCATCTTTTATCATCTCCTCTTATTCCAAAGAGATTGACTGGAGCGGGACAGACCTGACCGCAGAAAAGGTGCGCGAGCAAGGCTTTGCTATGCTTCGTTTCACATTGGCAAGCCATGTTTCCGGTGAATACCATTGCACAGACGGTAAAAATTGGGGGCACAACTGGATCAGCGCTCTCGGAACTGCACGCATGATGCATGCGCTTAATGTTGCCTGGAATGACCTGACTGCCGAAGACCACGCTGCGCTGCGCAGAGTGTTGATTTCTGAGTCGGACTGGTTGCTCCATGAGTATCCCGTTAAGGCAGGACTTATAGAGGATAACCATCCGGAGAGCAACATCTGGAATGGCGCATTGATGTATCAGACCGCTTGCCTCTATCCTGACGCGCCAAATGCAGAGGCATATAAGGAAAAAGCCACTCGCTTTATTGTTAATGGCATTTCCGTGCCGTCAGACAGCACAAGTGATGTTGTATATGATGGCATCGCTGTAAATGATGCCTTTGTTGGTGCCAATATGTTCGAGACGATGGCGTGCAACCATCATTACTATATGAACGTGGGTTATATGGTTATCTGCCTGAGTAATTTGGCGATGCTCTATTTCTGGTGTCGTGACAGGGGCTTTGAGGTTCCACAGTCCTTTGACCATCATGTTATGGAGCTTTGGAAACTCATTCGAAACTGTACTTTTGAGGACGGAAGATTGTGGCGAATCGGCGGCGACACCCGAGTTCGCTATTGCTACTGCCAGGACTATGCGCTTCCTATGTGGGCGTTGATGGCAGAAAGATATGACGAAGATTGCACAGGTTTGATGGAAGGCTGGTTGGCACAAGTTGATATGGAGGTCAAAAACAATGCGGATGGTTCATTTTTATCTGATAGATTGAGCTATATGATAGATGTTACTCCGTATTATTATACAAGACTTGAGTCTGATCGTGCATGCACGTTGTCGATGCTTGGCTATTGGAAGAGTAAATATTCTCTCTCTGGCAAAAATTCACCTGAGCGTATGGAAAACTGGCACGATGAATATCACGGCAGCGTAATGCAACAGAGTGAGCGCAGAAAAACCTCGTTTACTTGGCTTGCAGGCCAGCGGCCGAGCGCTATGTGCGTGCCCGCGAATGAGAGTAATCTCGCTGAGTGGCAGCAGAATATGACAGGTAAGGTGGCTTCCTTTGGCGCGATGAATGCAGACAGGGTAATCAAACACAAGGAGCTTCTCTTCGATGGTGGCTATCTGACATTTGGCCAAACGGCATCAGAAAGCCGCAGGTTCTATTGCGAGGGTTATAGACAGGATACTCCGGCAATCAAGACGTTGGCATTCGCGGCATTGCCCGATGATGCAACCGTTTTGTGCCTGCAGCATGCGATATCCCCGAATAGAATCTTTATGCGCTCTTATGCGAGCTTGATGTTGCATATTCCCAATGATGTGTATAACAATAATACAAGACACTATTATTTCAAGGATTCCGACATTGTTCTCACCGGCGGTCGCAATGCGAAGGAGCAGGATATATTGTTTGGAAACTGGCTCAATGTAGATGGGAAAATGGGTATAGCTTCTGCAGAGCAGTTGACTCTGAGGAGTCCTAAGTATCGTCAGATAGATATTTTGGTAAATGATATACAGGATTCTAACCGAGATAACTATGGTATGTTGTATTGTAACGATGTTGTTGCATCGTATAGCGATAAGACTGAGTGGTTTAATCCGGACGATGGAATTTATAGGTGTGGCTTTGCTGTTAATGTGGGTACCGCCGCAGATACAGAGCAAATGGCGGCGTCCGTCAAAAACTATCCAACACAGAGTGACGACCTGATGGCAATCAGTGTTGTCGGCAAGGATGGGGTTGAGTATTTGCTGATGCTTAATGTGAGCAAGAGTACACTGCAGGCCGAGATTCCGCAGGGCTTTAGCTTGTTCAGCGGAAGCACGGAACTTTCAGAAGGCGAAGCGCTCCTAGCACGCCGTGTTTAAGAATTAAAAACAAAGTGCGAAGCTGTCTGCAGATATTCTGCGGCAGCTTCGTATAGCAAACGGCGAAAAAAGCGACACAGCGTCTGCATGTGCAAATTTTTCTCCGTGTCGCAAGGTTTTCTTTATTTATTATATTAAAGAGGTATTTGAGAAATGAATAAGAAATTATTAGGAACAAGTGGTCTCTTTGTTAGTGAACTTTGCCTCGGGACGATGAACTTTGGATGGAAGGAGCCTTTGGAGGCCTCTATAGAGCGAATGGAACAGTTTGTTGAAGCGGGCGGCAATTTTATCGATACAGCCAATGTCTATTCCAGACGTGAGCAGCCCGGAAAGGATTTCTACGGCAAGGATTTTGACGAATATGTTGACGGCACAAGTGAACGCCTGATTGGTCAATGGGTTAAAGAAAAGGGCAATCGAAGTGATTTGATAATCGCGACAAAAGTAGGTTTTGCCTATCCCGGAATTCAAATCGGAACAAGCGCAAAACAGATCAAGACAGAATGTGAAAAAAGCCTGAAAAGACTGCAAACAGACTATATTGACCTGTTGTATCTGCATATGGATGACAGAAGTACACCTTTGGAAGAATCTCTCGGTGCACTGACAGAGCTTGTGCGGGAGGGAAAGGTCCGTTGCGTGGGTGCCAGCAATTTTACCGCGTGGCGATTGGCGCAAGCCCTTGAGGTTTCAAAGAGAAACAGTTTTGCTGAATTTTGCTGTGTTCAGCAACGACACACTTATCTGAGAGCCCGCGCGAACGCAGACTTTGGAAGACAGGTTGCGGCGAATAAGGAATTGTTTGACTTTGCGAAAAACAGCTCCATGACGATTCTTGCCTATTCACCGCTTCTTAAGGGATATTATAACGACAAGTCAAAGGCGTTGATGGAGCAATACCAAGGACCCGATTCAGAGGCGAGAATGGCCGCACTTGAGCAGGTCGCTGAAGAAATCGGCGCAACTAACACGCAGATAGTCTATTCCTGGATGTTGCATTCAGACCCATCTGTGATGCCGATTGTTGCATCCAGCACATCCGAACAGTTCTGCGAGGCGCTGGGCGCGCTGAGTATAAAGCTCTCGAAAAAACAGCTGGATATGTTAAATAACGCAGGGTTTTAAAATGTTTTCATTGCATATCAATCATAGAATAAAGCGGAGTAAAAACAGATGTTTTTACTCCGCTTTGTATATTTTATTAAAACGTTTAGGTACATATATGAGGAAATACCGCATAATCACCGAGAAAAAGATAATGATACGGTATTTTTGGCACCCCCTGCGAGAATCGAACTCACAACTAACCCTTAGGAGGGGTTTGTTATATCCATTTAACTAAAGGGGCACATAATATTAAGTTAAACAACATATGTAAGTGTAACACAAAGAGAAAAATTCTGCAAGCATTTTTGTAAAAATTTTAAAATATATTATAAAAAACAAAAGCGAAGAATATGCAATCAAAACAAGTTGAATATTCTTTGCTTTTGTGTTTTGTGCCGATAACGGCAACTATGCAGTTTTTTACTTTTGCCTTAATGAGCAAAAACAAAATTGTGAAGAAATGTCGATTATGCCTCCGGAGTATATTCAGCTAATGATTCTTCATATTTGCTGAGAATCATATTCTGGAGTAATTCACGCATTTCTGCATTAATAGGATGAGCAATATCTTTAAATTCCCCATCAGGAGTTTTTCTGCTTGGCATTGCGATAAAGAGCTTTTCTTGGCCTTCGATAACTTTAATGTCGTGAACGACAAAAGCGTCATCAAAAGTAACAGAAACAACTGCCTTCATTCTACCTTCTGCATTAATTTTTCTAACTTTGATATCAGTGATTACCATAACGATGCACCGCCTTCTGCCGGGTATCCCCCAACTTTTGTGATATATAATTATTTTTAATTATTTTTCGAATAAAAAACTTGATAAAGTATAAAATATATGTATTGATATATTTCATAAAATATGGTATTATATGTGTAGCAAAATAAATCTAGTATCACAAGGAGTTGAACAAATTGAGCAAAAATAAGCTTTCCGCACTTTCTGAAAATGCCTGCATACATATGATTGGGATTGGCGGTGTGAGTATGAGTGCACTTGCTCACATATTAAAATTTTTCAAATATCATGTTTCAGGCTCTGATAGGAATTCAACAGAAATAACTGATAAATTACGCAAAGCCGGAATAGAAGTTTCAATAGGTCATAGTCCGGAGAACATTAAGGAACCGGACTTGGTTTGCTATACGGCAGCAATACCTCAAAACAACCCTGAGCTTGTTAAGGCTCGTTCCCTTGGAATACCAACGATGGAACGTGCTGAACTTCTTGGGGAATTAATAAAAAAATATCAATTCCCGATAGCCGTTGCCGGCACACACGGAAAAACAACCACAACATCAATGCTATCGCTCATATTACTATCAGCTGAGCTTGACCCAACAATATTAGTTGGTGGTGAGCTTGAGCAAATCAATGGTAATTACAAAATCGGGGATGAAAAATATCTTGTTTTTGAAGCCTGCGAATATGTCGAAAGCTTTCTGCATTTTAACCCATATATTTCGATAATAACCAACGTTGAGGAAGACCATCTTGATTACTTTAGTGACCTCAATCATATTATATCATCTTTTGAAAAATTTGCAAGACTAAATTCACCTGATGGATGCATTATTGTGTGTTCTGACGATAAAAATGCCATAAATGTTGTGCAAAACATAGATAAACGCGTCATAAAATATGGCATAATTGGTAGAAATAACGATTTTTATGCCGATAATGTTAGAATTGACGAAAATGGAAAGACGGTTTTTGATGTATATTTTAATGGTGAATTATTCACAAAAATTAAGCTCAATGTTAATGGCATGCATAATGTTTATAACGCGCTGGGTGCTTTGGTGGCTGCATGGGCTCTTGGGGTTGATGAAAAGCACATAAGAGCGGGATTGGAGAGCTTTTGTGGAACAAAGCGCAGATTTGAGATTTTGGGGAAGGTTGATGGATTTACAGTTGTTGATGATTATGCCCATCATCCGACTGAAATTAATAGCACTTTAAAGACTGCAAAAGAAATTGCCAATGGAAAAGTATGGTGTATATTCCAACCACACACCTATACAAGAACTAAGGTATTCCTCAAAGAATTTGCAGAGGCATTAGAACTTGCAGATAAAATAATTATCACCGATATTTATTCTGCACGTGAAAAAGATGACGGAACAGTTCACTCTCGTGATTTAGTGAGCCTTTCAGAAAAGTTTATATATATAAAAGATTTTAACGAGATAAAAGAATATATTAACAGAAACGCTCAAAAGGACGACATGGTTATTACCATGGGAGCGGGCGATGTATTTAAAGTTGGTAAAAGTCTGGTTGAAAAGAAATAGCAGAAAAATCTAGAAAAGCCTTATTTTACTATTGAAAAATACTTGATATTATGATATTATAATTTATGCGAATTCCCTGCGATGTTCGTGAATGAGAATCAATGTAAAACCAACACTATTTTTAAGGGATTTTCTCTCCGAAGGCGGCGCACATGCCTCCCGCTTATGCGGCCAGTGGACTTGTAATGTCTTTGGGAATTAACCCACCTGCAATTGCAGGTTTTTACTTTATTCTCTAAACGGCATATGTGGGGGTTTTCTTTATTTACACCCAATTTTAAGGAAAAAAATTCGATAAATTTTGATTTTTTTTCTAAAAAACCTTGACAAAATTTTTAAATCATATACAATAATAATATATGATGGTTCTTATATTGTTTATTTAACGAGGTGAGATTGTGCGAGTTATTTCGGGATCTGCGAGAGGGCGCAAGCTTCTGGCTCCTGACGGAATGCTGACACGTCCCACAACAGATAGGGTCAAGGAATCAATTTTTAATATAATAAATCCATATTTGCCTGCTGAAAACATTTTAGATTTATTTGCCGGAAGCGGAGCACTCGGCATTGAAGCTCTAAGCAGAGGAACAAGTCATGCCGTGCTTGTTGACAGTAATCGTGCAGCTCTTGAGATTGTGAAAAAGAATCTTTTAGGTGCACGTTTGGTTGAAAGGGCAGATGTTGTTTTTAAGGATGCGTTATTGTTTTTAAAAGAAACGCAAATGAAATTTGATATAATTTTTTTAGACCCGCCGTATAATACCGGGTTACTTAACGAAGCAATAGATTTAATATATGAAAAGTCATTGCTAACAGATGGCGGCATTATTCTGGCAGAGAGTGAAGTTAATGGTGAAGAGCCAGGGAACAATCATTTTACGATTGCGAAAAGAGCAAAGTATGGAAAAACAACGGTGTTTGTTTTAAAGATAGATTAATCGGAGGTCACATATGCAGATTGCAGTTTATCCGGGAAGCTTTGACCCCTGCACTAACGGACATCTTGACATAATAAATCGTGCTTCGCGTATGTTTGACAAGGTTGTTGTGGCGGTTTTAGTTAACAGCTCTAAGAATGCATTATTTACGCGAGATGAAAGAGTACAGATGATTAAAACTGTTACAAAGCATTTGAAAAACGTTGAAGTTGTGTCTTTTTCAGGGTTGCTTGCGGATTTTATGAAAAATAACAATTATTCTGTTATTATCAAAGGCTTAAGGGCTGTTTCTGATTTTGAATATGAATTTCAGATGGCGCTCACAAATCGTGCGCTTTTTGAAGAAACAGAAACAATATTTATGCCATGTAGCTCAGAATTTATGTTTTTGAGTTCAAGTGTTGTTAAAGAAATTGCGAAATTTAATGGGGATTTAACCGGACTTGTGCCCGAGGAGTTAATCCCGCTGATTAAACAGCAATTTGGACATTAAGATAAGTAACTTATTAGTATCAGATGTGATACACTTAATTATATTCACAATGCCTCCACTGTTAATCTGAGGACGGCGTGATGTGTGCGAAAAAGTTAAGGGGGAAATAAAATGGAAACAGATGTTTTGGAATTAATAAGCGACCTTGAGGATATAATAGACAAGGGTGTGGCTGTTCCGTTTACCGGTCGTTGTTTATTGGATAAAGAGGAGCTTTTAGAACTTATTCAAGAGATAAAGCTACGCTTGCCAAAAGACCTTGAACAGGCAAAATGGATAAAAACAGAGCGTCAGAATATCATTAATGATGCAAACAAGGAGTCTGAAGAGATTATCAAAAATGCTAAAGATAAGTTGATTGCAATGGTTGATGAAAATGAAATCACCAAAAAAGCATCTCAACAGGCTGCTGAGATTATGGAACGTGCGGCAACAGAGTCACGTGCCACAAAGGATGCGTCATATCAATATGCTGACTATCTTTTGGAGAATGTTGAAAACGTGGTTATTAAAACTATCCGCGACTTAGAACAATGTATAAATATTGTCAAGGATAACAGAAATCAACTGAGATAATATTTAAATATTAAAAAGCAAAGTAGGAACTAATGCGTTAAGTGAGAAACGGACGGGAAGTTGCCGTTTTTACGAAAAGCTATGATGTGCTTGCGGTGTTAGTTTCGCATTCCGTTGCTGCAATTTTGACTTAATTTAGAGCCCTTTTTGCAGTAAACTGCAGAAAGGGTTTTTTATGAAAAGATTTATTAATACTTTTAAATTATCAGCAAGGAAATTATGCATACTTGCCTTATTAACGGCAATAACCGCTCTTCTTGCGATGTTTGCCACTATTCGCGTTGGGAACATTGTTAAAATTCCGCTTAAGTTTATTTCTGTTTTTGTGACGGGAGTATTTTTTGGTCCGTTCTGGGCCGGGATATCTGCGGCATTTGGCGATATATTGAATGCATTACTTATGCCTGTTGGTAATTTTTTGCCACAGATAACCGCTATTGAATTTGTGAGTGGATTTGTTTTTGGAGCATTTATGTTCAACACTCACGAAAATAATAACGGTTATTTTTTAAAGGCTATATTATGTGTTATTTTTCAAGCGTTGATAGATTTATTTTTAACATCGGCAGCGCTTGTTCAGGTTGGAATTTTTCCGAGCTTTACAGTGGCTTTTAATCTTAGAGTGATTGCAACACTGATTAAAACGATTCTTTGGGCAATTGTTTTGTTTTCTGCAAAAGGATACTTGCTATTATTTTCAAAATATATGGGGGAAAAGCATGAATAATAAATTTAAAAACTTTGCAAATAGTTTTCAGGCAGTTGCAAGACTCAGATTGGAAAGCATTACATGTTTGCTCAGGTATCTTGGAAATCCGCAAGACGATTTGAAGTGCATACATGTTGCAGGAACAAACGGGAAAGGCTCTGTTTGTAGTTTTTTGCAATGCATATTTACTGATGCAGGATACAAAACGGGGAAATATATTTCACCTAATTTAATCAATGTCTGTGAAAGAATATCAATTGATGGGATACAGATATCTCAAAGCAGAATTGATTCAATACTGTCTGTTGTTGAGATGGGTGCACAAAAGGTGAAAGAGGAGTTGGGCGAAATGCCAACTCAATTTGAACTTTGGACGGCGGCGGCATTTTGCTATTTTAAAGAAGAAAAGTGCAAAATTGTGGTTCTTGAAACAGGACTTGGAGGAACACGTGATGCAACGAATGTTATTTCAGCGCCTCTTGCATCTGTCATAACGGGAATTGCTCTGGATCATGTTGAATATCTTGGTGAGACTATCACTCAGATAGCAGGAGAAAAAGCAGGCATAATAAAGATGACAAATGGAAACAAGCAAGGACTTACGGTTTCTGCAATACAGACGAAAGAAGCCGAGAACGTTTTGAAAGAAAGCGCAAGAGAAAAAAACAATGAGATTGTTTTTGTAGAGGCGCCAATAGCTAAAGGACATATTAACTATCATGAGGTTTTTGATTATAAAAGTTTAAAAGATGTTAAATGCGGAATTACAGGTAACTATCAACCTGAAAATGCGGCTCTTGCAATTGAAACGGCGCTCAGGCTCGGAGTTGATAAAAAATATATCAAGAGCGGAATTGAACGTGCGACTAATCCTGCCCGCTTTGAGATAATTAATGAAAAAATACCTGTTATATACGATGGTGCGCATAATCAAAATGGCATGAACGCCTTAGTAAACAGCCTTAAAAAATATTTTCCTGATTGGAAAGGCGCAACATTTATTGTTGCTTTTATGGGCGATAAGGATGTAAGTGGTGCATTCATGGAAATAAAGAAAGCAGGACTCGATAAAAACTCGAAAATTTTTGCTGTGAAGGTTAAAGAAAATCCTCGCGCAGCAGAGACTGATTTTATTTGTGATGTTGCAGCAACTTGCGGTTTGGATGCGGTTGGGATGCCTTCAATCAAAGAGGCATATGTGAAGGCGCTTTCTCTTGGCAAACTGACTATAGTTTGTGGCTCATTATATCTTTATAAAGATTTTTCCGAGATTGACCCTTGGCAATTTAATTAAAAACAAAACCCCTGTAATCTGAACTGAACCAGTAAAAACGGACAATAGAAAAAAGAACCCTCCTATGGTATAATAAAGAAAACCGTAGGAGGATTTTTTATGCCCAGAGAATACAGACATATCAAGGAATACAAAAATGAACTACTTGAATTAAAATCGAAAGGAT
>JAZNGL010000097.1:0-33700 GCA_045576435.1 Clostridia bacterium | reverse complement strand
TTTTGTTTGACGATATCTGATTGTCAAGTGTTTTTATTTCCATTTTTCTATCCTCCTGACTAATTATATTGTGTTCTGATGCCGCTTAAACCGGTTTTATTTAGCTTAAAAACAATATTGCCATTTTTGTCCGTGCGATATATTTTGACATCTGCTTTTTTCAGAGCGGACAGAACTTCTTTGTGAGGATGCCCGTGACTGTTGTTTTTTCCTGCACTGATTATTGCATATTCGGGACTCACTGCATTTAAGAATTTATCCGAAGTAGAAGTTGAAGAGCCGTGATGTGGCACCTTTAAAACATCGGCATCTATATCATAATTTTGTGAAAGAACAGTTTCTGCTTCCTCTTCTATGTCTCCGGTAAATAAAAAATCCACATTAAAACAGCTAATCAGCATAACTGTTGAATCGTTGTTAATGTTTTTCTCCGGATTCGGGAAAAGCTTTTTGTCGGGGAAAAGAAATTTAACTTTTAAAGAGTCTGATATTTCCATTTCTTCCCCTGCAGACACCTCTAAAACATTGACACCATTCCGTTGCGCTGTTGTTAAAAGCCTCTGCTTTGTGTTGTTCCCGTAATCATCGGTTTCTGGAATAACAAGATTTTTAACCGGAACTATCCTCATAAGCTCATAGACTCCATCAACGTGGTCGCTGTGATAGTGCGATGCAAAAAGATAGTCAATGCTTGTTACGCCTCGTGAGAACAAAAAAGGAAGCATATTTTCCTCGTAACTATTGTCTTCGCCTGCATCAATTATAATGCTTTCGCCGCTTGGTGCTTTTATACAAGCTGCATCGCCTTGCCCAACATCAATGAACGCAATTTCGGCAAAATCTGTTGACGATATTGACGATAGAAATGCGAATATCATAAGAATGAGCGCAATAAACATCAGGTTATAAAAGCGTCTTTTTGCGTTGTTCTCCAATGATAGTTTTTTCATAGCGCTTCCTCCGTCTTTATATTATGAAAAAATCATTGCGATATAAAAATAGGCCACCGTTTCAATACGGTAGCCTATAATATCTGCAAACTAATTAAAAATTCTTCTTCCGCAGGTTAGACGACCAGAATAATTTCCGGTAACAATACTCGTGTATTTAACAACTTCACCCGTTTGAGGTGCATGAATCATCATGCCGTTTCCTGCATAAATACCAACATGATTTATGTAACCGCTTCGATTTTGGAAACCAACAATATCGCCCGGTTGCAAAGCGTTTTTTGGAACCCAGGAACCATTGGTCATCTGATCAGCTGCAACACGGTTGAGCTTAACGCCAAGCTGAGAATATATGTAATAGACAAAACCACTGCAATCAAAGCCACTGGGAGATGATCCTCCATATACATAAGGAGTTCCAAGAAACTTTTTCGCAAGGTCAACAACAGCTTGTCCCTTTGAAGAAACCGAAGCACTTCTTGAAGGCATTGCACCTTGCATTATTTTCAGATAATCAAGAGAGACATATCCGCCGATTCCTTCATAAGAAATATTTGCCCAATTGGATTCTATCCAATTTATTTTAACATACTGACCATTTGGTATCTGACCTAAAATGTTTGAATTTGTACTAGCAGCACTTCTGATGTTGAGAAGAGATGCAGTAACGATTCCGTAAGAAGAATTTCCTTCAGCGCTAACAACAAGAGCTGAAGATGTAAATATAAGCAGAGCAATAAAAATTGCTAAAAACCTTTTAAAATAAAACACCCTTAAAACCTCCGTATTTCTTATTTTTCCGCCTTTCTCCTTTCTGATGTTCATTTTAATACTTAATTATTATAGCGCATTTAAGGGCATTTGTCAACAAAAACAAGAAGAAATGTTACAAAATGTTTACAAAAAAGAGTTTCTAAAAAAGAAAATTAGACACTATCTGTAACACTTAAAGGCAAAAAACATATTATAGAATTGAGAGAGGAAATTTAAAATTTCATTAGGAGGTGTAGGATATGGGATGCTTTGGAGGATGTGGTGACAACAACTCTTGTTTGTGGATCATCATTCTTTTAGTCATTGTTTTTTGCTGCTGTGGTAACAACAATAATTACATCGGCTCGTCAAATAATAATTGCTGCTGCGATTAATGTACTTAAGTCGGCATAGGGAAGGGAGGTGACAATATGGGATGCTTCGGAGGCTTTGGAAACGATAATTGTCTTTGGATAATTGTTTTAATTCTTATACTTTTCTGCTGCTGCGATAATAACGGCAACAACTGTGGTTGCGGTTGCTAAAATGATTAAAAAAGCAGAGATTCCAAAACTAAGGAATCTCTGCTTTTTTGTTTTTAAATCTTACTCGCATTATTATAACTTTCTTGGTAGGAAATAGGGGGATTTTGATTGACTTTTTATAATTAAAGGGTTATAATTAATATAGATTTTCAAGAAGGGGAAGAAGGATGAAACATGTCAGTAAGTTTTAAAGATGGTAAAATAGTTTATGACGGCAAAAGTTTTCAGCCTGTGAGCTATGATGTAACAAACCAAAACCTGATAGTGCGCTTTGATGGCAAAGGTTGCATCAGCAAGTATGCAATTCTGGGCGATAAAATTTATTATGAAGCAGACAAGGCCTCGTGGCAAATTTATATTAATGGCAAAGAGCTTCCGTTCAATGCCGAAAAGCGAGTTGAAATGCTTGGAAGAATGCAAAAAATTACTTGGAAACACGAATTGGGCACTGTTGAAATGTGTTTGTTTTTAGAGGAAAACTGTTTTTGTGTTCTGCAAACCGTTAGAGCAGATTTTAAAGAGTCTGTTTCGCTTCAGCTCGGATTTTGTATGTATGGGGTTGTTTCAGGCTCAGGCATCAAAACTGAAGATTTGGAAAATGAGGTTTATTCTGATAAGGTTAATAAGACGGAGTTTGCATATATGATGGAAAATCCGACAAATGGATTTTCGTTTGCATCCGATATTTGCTTTGAGGTTATTGAGGATAATGGATTAGTTCTTTTTGATTTTGACGATGGTATTAAAACAAAGGAGTTTAATCTGGCGTATGGCTTTGGTGAAGCCTTAGTTGACAAAAACGTTTTCGAGATAAAGAGACTCGAAAAAAATGCTGTTAATGAGATTAAAAAAATTACCCTTCCAACATCCGTTAAAACTGAATTGGATAAAGCTATTTATTACAGTGCATATTTCTGTGCATTGGAAAACTATAAGGATAAAGGTGAGTTCAAAGGATTTATGGCGGGAATCGGTTATTTAAATCCATACAGAACTTATTATCGCGACTCTTATTTTACTGTTTTATCAATGTTCAATGGGCAGACAGAAAAAATAAGGAATCAAATTATTACATTAGGCAAAGGGGTGTCGAGCAGTGGAGAGTGCCCCTCTGCAGTTATAAATGATTTTTCACCTTGGTGGGGAAATCATTTTGATAGTCCGTCAATATTTACGATTTTAATTTTTGATTATGTGAATAACACAAAGGATTTTTCTGTACTGGATGAAAGAGTTGGAGATATAACTGTTTTAGCTAAGGCGGAGGCTGTTATTGAAAAACTTTCAGAAGGCTGTGACGAAACAGGGCTTGTTGTTAAAAAGGGAAGAAACAATACAAGAGACTGGGCAGATATTGTAAACAGATATGGCTATACCACATATGTTGAAATTTTATATGCAAGGGCGCTCTATTGTCTTTCTGTTTTGTTCAGGAAAAAGGATGAACAAAAATCAGCGATGTATATGGAAAAGTTCAAGGTAGTTAAAAAGGCGATAAATGATATTTTATGGGATGAGTCTTTAGGTTATTATGTCAATTTTAAGAATGAGGATTACACCGAGAATAACCTTTCTGTTGATACGGTTTTAGCGGTGATTTATGGTATAGCAGACGAGTCTCGTGCACGCACAATGTTGGTTTCTTGCCAGAGAATGATAGAAAGCCGTAACCATGATGAATTAGAGGATTTTGGGATTCTTTGTGTTTACCCACCTTATGAAAAAATTGATGCATCTTTTGGACGCTCAGCTAAGCAATTTGAATACCACAATGGCTCGTGTTGGCCATATTGGGCGGGAATGTATGCTTATGCACTTAAAATGTATGGGATGGATTATGAATATGCGCTCACAAGATGGTTTACATATAATATTTCAAAGAATAACTTCACGCCTATTGAATATTATTCGCCATATTGTTCGGACGGTGCACTCTTGCAAGCGTGGAGCAGCACTTCGGCGTTTGTCTATTATGATGTAAACTGTGATTTCTTTAAGGACAAAATAAAATAATAGCGTGTGAATATAAAATAGCTGTTGCGATAAAAAGCAGCAGCTATTTTTGTTATCTTTTATAAAACAAAAATATTTCAGAGCACTTTTGAATATATTTTATTTAGAAGAGAGGGGTGCAGTATTTGCTTAATTATATATGGAGCGGAATGATAATCATATCGTTTGTAATTGCAATATTTACGGGGCGGCTTGAAATGATAACCTCGGCAGCAATGGAAGGTGCAAGCTCGGCAGTTGAAACATGCTTGGGGCTTTTGGGGGCAATGTGTCTTTGGACAGGAATATCAAAAATTGCGGAGAATTCAGGGCTGACAACGGTTTTTGCAAAATTGCTGAGACCAATTACAAAAATTTTGTTTCCCAAACTGGAAAATGGCTCACCTGCACTCAATGCAATTGTCATGAACATGATAGCAAACATTCTTGGGATGGGAAATGCGGCAACTCCGCTTGGGATAGCGGCGATGAAAGAATTGGATAAAATAAATAAAAGAAAAAGTGTGGCATCAAACGAAATGTGCATGTTTGTTGTGGTGAACACTGCCTCAATTCAATTAATTCCTGCAACTGTCATTGCACTAAGGCAATTTTATAATTCGCAAAACCCAACCGAGATTGTTGTTCCAATATGGATTTGCAGTCTTTGTGCGATAACGATAGGGGTTTTTATGGCAAAGCTTTTGCAAAAAAGAAAGGAAAAAATAAGATGAGATTTGTTTCAATGATGGTAGTGCCGTTAATGATTGCGGGAATAATTGGATATGGAATAATAAAAAGGATAAACGTTTATGATAGCTTTGTGAGTGGAGCAAAAAACGGCATTGAAAACATGCTTCAAATTGTTGCACCTCTTGTTGGCCTGATGGTTGCAATATCGATGTTTCGTGCATCAGGCGCCTTTGATATATTGGGCAAAATACTAAAACCAATAACCGAATCTTTTAAAATACCTCCTGATGTTTTGCCGTTAGCCTTGCTTCGGCCAATTTCAGGCAGTGGTTCAATTGCAATTGTAAATGATATTTTCAAAGCACATGGGCCGGATTCACTCGAAGGAAAAATTGCTTCTGTCATGATGGGCTCAACAGAAACAACTTTTTATACAGTTGCAGTATATTTTGGCGCCGTTGGAATCAAAAAAGTGAGACACACACTAAAAGCAGCCCTTTCGGCAGATTTCACAGGGATGATTTTTGCAATTATTCTAACATATTGCTTGCTTTGTTGAAAATTAAAAAATTTAAAAAAACTATTGACAAACAAAAAATTAATGTTATAATAAAATTAAGGTCAAAGAAAGTCAAAGTCAAAAAACGGAGTGATAAAGATGAAACTTAGCAGTATAATTGAAGAATTTATAAAAGAAATGCTTGAAGAAAATAAGGAAATTGAATTGCAAAGAAATGAGTTGGCAAGTAAATTTAATTGTGTTCCGTCGCAGATAAACTATGTTATTTCAACCAGATTTTCTCCTGAAAGAGGATATGTTGTTGAAAGCAGACGTGGCGGCGGTGGTTATATAAAAATAACAAAGGCTGTTCCGGAAGATGAGAGCTATATCATGTATATTTTAAACAGGTTGGGTGATTTTGTTTCGGCGGCAAACGCAAATGCAATTGTGCAGGATTTGTATAATAATGGATTAATAAATCAAAGGGAGGCTAAAATAATTATGTCAGCAACAGGAGATAATTCGTTGATAATTAAGCAACCGGAAAAAGACATTGTGAGAGCAAAAATGCTCAAAAACATATTGATAAATCTGATTTAAGGAGGGAATAAGATGAAATGTCAAAAATGTAAAAAAAATGAGGCAAACACACATTTAACCAAAGTTGTTAACGGGAAAAAGACTGAGCTTTATTTATGTGACGAGTGTGCGAATAACAGCCAAGAGTTTATTGATTTTAAACTTAGCTTTGACCATGATTTTGAAAATTTCTTTAATGGATTTTTAGGAGGGCAATATCTTGGCGAAAAGGTGGCAAAGGGTATACCCGAAAACAAATGTGAAATATGCGGAATGACCCTTGATAATATGACGAAAACAGGGCGACCAGGATGTTCAAACTGTTATAAAATTTTTGGCGATTTTCTATTGAGACCTTTGAAACAAATACATGGTGCAAACAAGCATATAGGAAAAATTCCGCTCAGGTCAGGTGAGGGAATAAGATATGCAAATGAAATTGACAGACTTCAAAACGATTTAAATCAGGCGGTATTTGAACAAAATTTTGAGCTTGCAGCACAACTGCGCGACAAAATAAATGAGCTGAAAAAGGAAGAGGGGGAATAAAGTTATGTGGTATAATGAGTTTGGCGTATTAGGCGATGTTGTGTTGTCTTCAAGAGTCCGCCTTGCCAGAAATATTAAAGATATCCCCTTTGCCGACAGAATGACAAATCTGCATTGCGCTGACGTAATTAAAAAATGTCGTAAGGCGCTTTTGAACATGACATATATTGGCTTTTCAGATTTGCCCCAACAAGAGAAGATTGCACTTTCAGAATGTCATATAATAAGTCCCGATATGGTGACGAACAAAAAAGAATGCGGAATTCTCACTAATGAAGATTGCACAATAAGCATTATGCTTAATGAGGAGGATCACATAAGAATTCAGGCAATGGCTGCCGGATTTAGTCTTGATGAGTGTTTAGAAAAGGCAAATACTGTTGATGATGATTTAGAAAAAGGTGTTGATTATGCTTTTGATGAACAATTTGGTTATCTCACACAGTGTCCAACAAATCTTGGCACAGGTCTTCGCGCATCTGTTATGTTGCATTTGCCTGCTTTAACAAAGAGTGGCAGGATTGAAGCAATCATTCGTTCGTTATCAAAACTTGGTTTAACCGTTAGAGGAATATATGGCGAAGGAAGTCAGGCGGTTGGCAACATATATCAGGTTTCCAATCAGGTTACACTGGGCGTTTCAGAACAAGAGGTTATTGAAAAGCTAAAGCAAGTGACAAATGAAATTGTTGAAAAGGAAAGAGAACTCAGTTGCAGATTATATAAAGAAAATAAATTTGAAATCGAAGATAAAATTATGCGTGCATACGGAGTATTAACAAATGCAGTTCTTTTAAGTTCAAACGAAGCAATGGATTTAATTTCGGATGTAAGATGGGGAATTAATCTGGGTATAATAAAAAACATAACATTACCGCGATTGAGCGAATTGATATATGAAACATTGCCGGGTGGATTAGTTAAAAAATACAATTTAACAACGACTTTAGAACGAGATTTGAAAAGGGCAGAGGTTTTAAGAGAAGGACTGAAAAATTAACAGAAGGGAGAAAAATTATGTTTGAACAAAAGTTAACAAAACGTGCAAAAACAGCAATTAATCTTGCAGGAAAATCTGCAATGGAACTTGGACATAACTATATTGGCACAGAACATATTTTGTTGGGGCTTGTGAGAGAAGGCGGTGGCGTTGCGGCAAAAGTGCTTCTTGAAAACGGTGTTACAGAAGAAAAAGTTATCGAAAAAATAGATTTCTTTGTTGGTTCTGGTCAACCGATTAACAGCAATAAGCTTGTGTTCACGCCCAGAACAAAGAGCGTCCTTGAACACAGCTATAATGAAGCACAAAAGCTGGAACATGGATATATCGGTACGGAGCATATTTTAGCGGCATTGCTCAGAGAAGGAGAGTGTCTTGCGGTCCGGATAATCACGGATATGGAGGCAAATGTGCAAAAAATATATTCTGACACAATAAAGCTTGTGAAAGAGAATAACTATGAAAGTAGTGCTTTTGATATTGGTGGCGCAGAACAGGGAGTGAGTAGCGCAGGTACTTCAACGCGGGGAGAAAAAACACCCACACTTGATAAATATGGTCGGGATTTAACAAAAATGGCGCGCGATTTAAAGTTAGACCCAATCATAGGAAGAGACAAAGTTATTGAGAGAGTTATTCAGATTTTGAGTCGCCGCACCAAGAATAACCCGTGCCTTATTGGTGAGCCTGGGGTGGGCAAGACCGCAGTTGCAGAAGGCTTGGCGCAGAAGATTGTTCAAGGAATGGTTCCTGAAATATTAAAGAATAAAAAGGTTATTACGCTTGATTTATCATCAATGATTGCGGGTGCAAAATATCGTGGTGAGTTTGAGGAACGTCTCAAAGGAGCTATGGACGAGATTCGAAAAGCAAAAAACATAATACTTTTCATAGATGAAATGCACACTATAATCGGAGCGGGAGCTGCTGAGGGGGCAATTGATGCAGCAAATATCCTTAAGCCTGCGCTTGCAAGAGGTGAAATTCAGGTTATTGGAGCAACAACGCTAGAAGAATATAGGAAATATATTGAAAAAGATGCAGCACTTGAAAGACGTTTTCAATCAATAATTATTGATGAGCCATCACAGGATGAGAGCATAGAAATCCTCAAGGGAATACGTGATAAATATGAAGCACATCACAGAGTGACCATAACAGATGAAGCGATTGAAGCCGCTGTGAAAATGTCAGTCAGATATATTCCGGATAGATTTCTGCCTGACAAAGCTATTGATTTGATTGATGAAGCAGCATCAAGAATAAGACTAAAAACATTAACTGCACCTCCTGATGTTAAAAATATTGAGGAAGAAATAGATAGTGTTCGCAAAGAAAAAGAGGCGGCAATAGCGTCACAAGAATACGAAAAAGCAGCAACGCTCAGAGATGAAGAAAAAGGGCTTTGTGAAAAGCTCAAAAAAGAGAAGGAAAATTGGGAAAATGAGAGTCGTAACGGAGCGGCTGAAGTAACTCAAAATGAAATTGCAGAAATTGTTTCGGCATGGACGGGAATACCTGTTAAATCTTTAGAGGAAGAAGAAGGCGAAAGATTACTTAAGCTTGAAGAGGTGCTTCACGAAAGAGTTATCGGACAAAACGAGGCTGTGACAGCTGTTGCAAAAGCAATTCGTCGTGGAAGAGTTGGACTCAAAGACCCTAAACGTCCTATTGGTTCTTTTATCTTCCTCGGCCCGACGGGAGTTGGTAAAACAGAGCTTTCAAAGGCTTTGGCGGAGGCAATGTTTGGTGATGAGGATGCACTCATCAGAATTGACATGTCGGAATATATGGAAAAGCACGCGGTTTCAAGAATGGTTGGTTCACCTCCGGGATATGTTGGATATGATGAAGGCGGTCAACTTACAGAAAAGGTTAGAAGAAAACCATATTCTGTGGTGCTGTTTGATGAGATTGAAAAAGCACACCCGGATGTGTTTAATATACTTCTTCAAATTCTTGAAGATGGTATTTTAACAGATTCTCAAGGTCGCAGAGTTGATTTCAGAAACACTGTTATTATTATGACATCTAACATTGGTGCAAGAATGATAACAGAAAATAAAAGTCTTGGGTTTGCGGCGGGTGCAGCGGATGAAGAACGTGACTATTCAAGAATAAAGTCGGATGTTATGGGTGAACTTAAACGTGCGTTCAGACCGGAATTTCTGAATCGTATTGACGATATAATAGTTTTCCATCAGCTAGGTGAAGCAGACATAAAGGAAATTTGCATAAAGATGCTTGAAACCTTAAAGGAAAGAATGCTTAATAATGGCATAAAGGCAGAAGTTACAGACGATGCAATAGCAGAAATTGCAAGAGTTGGATTTGACCCGATTTATGGTGCAAGACCGCTCAGACGAGCAATCCAATCAGATATTGAGGATATGGTTGCAGAAAAAATATTAGACGGAACGATTAAGGCAGGAGATAATATAAGAATTAACTTTAAAGATGGTGCATTTGGAATAGAATAAAGAAAATCCCCAACAATTGTATTTTTTAATTGTTGGGGATTTGTTATAGCAGATTATCGGGTTAGATAATTGTAGAGCATCATAGCGGTGTCGCCTCTGCTGATGGCTTCATTTGGTTTGAACATTCCGTTTTCATCACCACGGAAAACACCCATTGCCTTTAGTATCCCAATTGAACCATAGTTATCGTCAACGTCGTTAAAGGGCTTCAAAAAAGCTTCATCAAGATTTGCATATTCTTCAATACCCATGGCGCGGATGAGGTATATTGCCGCATCCCGTCGGGTGACGAAGGCGGTTGGATTGTTCTCCTCAGGTTTTATGATATTCATTCCGTTTGCAATTTTATAGATGTCTGTGCCGCTATTGAATATGCTGAGAAGAGCCTTCAAAAAATCCTCCTGGGTTATTTTGGAGTCAGGCTCAAAATGTTCGCCGGTGAAGTTTATTCCAAATCGCGCGAGCTCATAGACTGCTTTTTCGCAATAGTGCCCGTTCAAATCGGCATAGGTTGGCATATTAAATTTTTTAAATTCCGTACCGTTATAGTTAATTAGCTTTCCGCTGAAGGCATCAATCTCGCATGGTTTTTCATCATCAAACATAAAAACCGGAATAAAATGCTTTTCACCATTCATAATATAAACCATATCATAAGCTACGGAATTAAAAAGAGCTTTGCCTGCTTGCTGTTCTGTGATAATTCCTTTTGGTGCCGGGAAATTTGATTTGTTATATGAACAGTTATAGCTTATAAGCTTATTGTCGTTGCTGATTTTGATGCTTATTCTATCAAATTCAGTTTCGATATTGTTTACATATCTTGTGTAATTAAAAACACCATTCTCGTTTTGCTCACCTGTTTCGGCACGATATTCCGAGAATTTTTCGCCCGACAGATGTTTTGCAATCTCGTTTGCAAGCTTTTCCGCTTTTTCTGGGTTATAGGCGGTATCGGTTTTTAACTCTGCATCGTTACGATAAGCACTAGTTATTTCGCCCGTCTTGGCATTGACAATAAATTGCATGCTCTTGTATTTATTCTTGTTGGAGGAAACAAAACGTATGCTTGCGAAGAAATCGTTTTCATTATCTCCCCATAAATGATAGTTTTCAAGCTCCATATCGTTTGATGGAGACATATATTGATTTGTTTTGGGAATATTAATCAATTCCTCCTTGCTTAGCAAGCCTTCAATTTTTTCAAACTCGGCAATTTCGGCAGAGCTTAATGTGTTTTTCAAACTTCTGCTTCCGCTTTCCATATCCGTTAAAACGTCTTTAGAATTATAGTTGTATTGATTCTGTTGCTCGATTTCCACAGGCAGATTTGTTTTTGCATCAATGAATTGGTTAGCTTTTGAATCGGGCGTATATAGTAATATTATTTTTTGAACACCATCGTTATATATTGTGCGATACACGGGTTTAAGACCAATGTGTTTCATAAAGCCACCTTGTGCAGTTTTGGAATCAACGGTGTTTTTTATATCTTCAAACGTTGGATTGTTTGTATAGTTCAGATTAAAGTGAGCTATTTCGTTTGCTTTAAAGCTATAATTAAGATGTCCGCCATCGTTATATACCTCAATGCCGTTTTCTAAACGTTTAATGGCAAAATTATATCCGTTATCATAGAGGTTTTCGGCACCTGCTTGTTTTTCGAGTTGAAGGGTGGATGCAATTTCAGGATTAAGTTTTGCTAATTGGATTTCTGCAGATTTTTTAGCCTCATCAGCAGAAATTCGGTTAAGAGTTATCTTATCGAGGTCAGAGTTGCGGCTATCATATTTGTTATAACTTAAAATTCTGCCATGCTCATCAACAGTAATATGCATTGAATAATTTTCGGTGTCTTTCGAGGTTGTCCAGCTGAAATCATAACGAGTTTCACCATTATATTCGGTTTCAGAGCTATTGAAGGTTTCGTATTTGTCTGTGTTACCAATGCGGTCTTTGATTAATTTTAAAATATTTTCCGCATCTGTGGGAGCGGCACTATATACGGAAAGAGATGTAAATACCATTAAAACGGATACTAAAAGTGATAATATTTTCTTCATTTTTTATCCTCCCTTTATATCTTTTCTTATAATACTTTTTGAGATTAGAAAAAGTTGCATATTTTTTAACTTTATTTAATTATACACTATTTTTAAAAAAATGTAATACATTTTGAATATTTTTCAAATAAATGTTAAAAATACATATATATTAATAAATGTTGCCTTAACGACTTGCAAATTTTTCCAATAGGGTGTATAATAAGAAGATACAATAGTGAATAATCAGATTTTAATCTGTTATTATATGAGCGGAAAAAATTCAGAAATGGAGGATATTTTGTGCAAAAAAGTAAAAAAATTAAAATAATCCCGTTGGGGGGATTACATGAGATTGGGAAAAACATGACTGTTTTTGAGTATGGAAGCGATCTCATTATTTTGGATTGTGGTCTTGCGTTCCCCGACGACGATATGCTCGGGGTTGATATGGTTATACCGGACATAACCTATCTTCAAAAGCATAAGAACAGAATTCGGGGGATTGTTATAACTCATGGTCATGAGGACCACATTGGTGCAATTCCATATGTTTTAAAGGAATTCAATGTGCCGGTTTTCGGAACGAAATTGACACTTGGCATTTTGAAAAACAAGTTATCGGAGCATGGTATTTTAAACTCAACTAAATTGAATGTGGTGAACTCAGGAGAGAGATTTTCTCTGGGTGATTTTGATGTTGAATTCATTCGGTCAAACCATAGTATTGCAGATGCTGTTGCCGTTGCACTTCACACTCCGGCGGGAGTGATTCTTCATACCGGAGATTTCAAGATTGATACAACACCAATAGATGGTGAAATGATTGACCTTGGCCGAATTGGGGAGCTTGGCAAAGAGGGCGTGTTGCTATTGATGTCTGATAGTACAAACGCAGAACGCAAAGGCTATACGATGAGTGAACGAACTGTTGGACACACATTTGACAGCATATTTGAAAATTGCAGCAAACGAATTTTTGTTGCAACATTTGCGTCAAACATACACAGAGTTCAGCAAATCATCAATGCGGCGGTGAAATATGGAAGAAAAGTTGCTGTTTCAGGAAGAAGCATGGAAAATGTGCTTAGTGCCGCAATTGAGCTTGGATATATGAACATACCTAAAAATACTTTAATAACTCTTGATGAAATTGGAAGATATTCAAAAGAACAGCTTGTTATTGTCACAACGGGCAGTCAAGGCGAACCAATGTCGGCACTTTCAAGAATGGCATATTCCGGACATAAAAAAGTTAATATTGAAGCTGATGATTTGGTCATTGTTTCTGCTAGTCCAATCCCTGGAAATGAAAAGTCAATATCCAATGTTATTAATGAGCTTTTAAGGCATGGTGCAGAGGTTATTTATGAATCCTTAGCAGATGTTCACGTTTCGGGACATGCGTGTCAGGAGGAGCTTAAGATAATTTTGGCGCTTGCAAAACCGAAGTATTTTATGCCGGTGCATGGGGAATATAAACACCTTAGCCGTCACAGAGATCTGGCTTTTCAGATGGGAATTCCGTCTAAAAATATATTTATGATGGAGAACGGAAAAACCTTAGAGGTATCTGAGGCAAATGCAAAAATCACAGGAACTGTTCCATCGGGAAGAGTTTTGGTTGATGGCCTTGGTGTTGGAGATGTGGGTAGCATTGTTCTTCGCGACAGGAAACATCTTGCACAGGATGGATTAATCGTTGTTGTTCTCACAATTGACCATGCATCTCAAACGGTTGTTGCAGGACCTGACATAATTTCAAGAGGTTTTGTTTATGTCCGCGAATCTGAGGATTTGATGGAAAGCATGCGTGAAAAAGCAACAGAAATTGTTGATAATTGCCTGAGCAATAATACTTTTGATTGGGCAAGCCTAAAATCGCATCTTAAAAATGAACTTGGCTCATTTATCTTTACAAAAACAAAGAGAAAACCAATGATTTTGCCGGTAATTATGGACGTATAAAATTAGCGGGTGCTTGAAAACAAGACTTGTTTTCAAGCACCCGCTTTTTAGATTAAACACACGAAATACCTTTTTCTGTAAATATTTTTCTTGCAATTTCCAAGTCTTTTTCCTCAGGGTTTTTTCCGGCATGGTGTCTTTCATCAATAAGGAGTCATATTTTGACCTTGCCATATCATGATACGGCAAAATTCTTACCTTTGTTATATTTTTTAATCCGACAATGAAGTCTGCCATTTTTTCAATCTGATTATCGTTATATTGTGGAACATATGGTATTCGTATTTCAATTTTTTTACCGGCGTTATCAAGTTTTTTCAGATTTTCCAATATAAGTTTATTCGGAACTCCTGTGCAACGGATATGTACTTCCTCGTCGATAGCCTTCACATCATAAAGAAAAACATCTGTGAAAGCAAGCACCTTTTCAATATTTTTCCATGGAACAAAGCCCGATGTATCAACGGCTGTGTTGAAATTGAATTCCTTACATCTTTTCAGGAGTTCAGCACAAAAATCAGCTTGAAGCAAGCATTCCCCGCCCGATAGTGTTATGCCTCCGTTGGAGTGCTCATAAAAATCCTTGTCTTCCAATAATATCGGCATCAAGTCATCAACAGAAGTTGCTTTGCCATAAACGGTCAGGGCGTCGGCTAAACAAACATCACTGCATTTTCCGCAAGCAACACAAGAAGAAGCATTGAATTTATGAACTCCGTCTTCAAGCGTATGACAGGCGCAAACCTTTGTGCAAGCGCCACAGTTAACACATTTATGTGAATAGAAAGCAAGGCGTGATGCAACATCAATTCCTTCGGGATTGTGACACCACACACATTTTAGCGGACAGCCTTTCAGAAAGACGGTAGTCCTGATGCCGTCGCCGTCATGAACGGCAAATTTTTTAATGTCAAAAATCTTCCCTTCCATAGTTCAGCCTCACTCTTTTGTTTTTGAACTTTTCACACTATAAAAAATGGCGGTTGATAATACAATGATTGTTCCAATTAAGGAAAGAAAGGTTGTTTTCTCGCCAATAAAAAGCATAACCCAAACAGGATTTAAAACAGGCTCAATATATGAAACAATTGATGCATTAACAGGGTTGACGTTTTTTGAGAAGCCTTTTGCAAAGCAAATATATCCAAGCCCCACCGCAAGCCCCATTGAAGTGGCAGAAATGATGTTTGAAAAGCTGAGAACAAAGGCTTTATCAAAGGGTATGTAAAACAGCAAAAGCAAAGAAATTAAACAGCCTTGATATGTGTAGCTCAAAGAGTCACAACCATCTATTTTTGTTGAAAGAAACATGCTTGCATAGGTGAATGCGGAGAGAAGCGCCAATATATTTCCCCAAAGTTTTCCGCCCGATAAGCCACTCATAAAACAGATAGCAACTCCAAGCAACATGATTATGCTACACAAAAAATCGCTTTTTGAAATTTTATTGCGCCAGAGGATGAAGCTAAGAAGCATCACAAAAACAGGCATAACATATTGGATAACGATTGAATTTGCCGCTGTGGTGAGATTGTTCGCAGATAAAAACAGTAATCCCGTGAGCGAAACAAAAAGTGCAGAAATCCAATTCACCTTATTTTTAGATGGGTAAAAGCTTTTTCTGTATATTCCGAGAACTATAGCTGCAAAGACCGCTCGAACTGCGGTGAGTGAAAGAGGACTCCATGAGTTTGCCTTTCCCAGAACTCCTTGCACGCTCCAAAGCGTTGCCGCAAAAAATATCCACCAAATTCCATTTATTTTTTTCATAAATCTTCCCTCTCTGCCTGACGGATAAATTGTATAAATCCTTCCACTTTTTTAAAAGCTACTGTTATTAACCTAAACACAGTATATTTAATTCAAAAAAATAAATTAATGAAATTATACAAATCTTTGCACTTTTCAAAACAAAAAATTCTTTATATAGAAGTATTTAATAAAGATTATACAGATGTTGCTTTTTTGAGTTGTTCTTCGGGATAAAAAACACCGCATGAATGACGTTTTGCGACGCTTAACTTAACATCCTGCCCAATAATAATACCATTTTCGGCAAAACAATCTTTAACTGTTTGATATGCGAGCTGCGGATGGTTATTTTCGTTGCTGAGGTGACCAAGAATAATTTCATTAACACCGGATTTAACCAATTGAACCGCCGTTTTCCCTGTTTCGTCGTTGCAAAGATGTCCAAAACGACCTTTTATTCTGCGCTTGAGGTCGTAAGGATATGGCCCGATTTCAAGCAAATTTTGGTCATAGTTTGCTTCTAGCAGCACGGCAGAGCTTCCACTGAGTATTTTGATGATTTCTTCATTTATTTCTCCCATATCCGTTGCAACACAAACCTTATTTTTTGTGTTTTCAAAAGAATAACCAACAGACCTTGCGGCATCATGAGAGGTTAAAAAAGGAGTTATTTCAATATCACCTATTGAAAACTTTGAATTATTATCAAAGACTTTGATGTTTTCTGTACTGATTTTTCCTATGTAACTTTTCATCGCACGCCATGTTTCGGCATTTGCGTATATTGGCACATTATGTTTTCTTGAAAAAATACCAACGCCTTTTATGTGGTCTATGTGCTCGTGTGTAACAAGCAAAGCGACTATTTGATTTGGGTCAAAATTGAGATCACAAAGGCTCTCATCTGTTGCGCGGCCACTTATTCCGCAATCAACGAGAATTGTTGTTGATTTATCTGATATAACTGTTGCATTTCCTGAACTTCCGCTTCTTAGCGGATATATTTTAAGGTCACTCATAAAAATACTCCTGATGTTATAATTTATATCACCAAATAACCGAGTCAGAAATAATTCTGACTCGGTTATTTTATGCTATTGTAATGCTATATTTTTCATCGGATTCAAAACGCCTCGTTATTTGCGCTCCAATGTTTCGTAGTTTTTGTTCAAAATTTTCATAGCCACGGTCAATATATTTGATATTATAAACCTCAGTAACTCCATTTGCCATTAAACCTGCAATAACCATTGCGGCTCCGGCTCTTAAATCTGTTGAAGAAACAGGCGAGCCTGTCAGTTGTGTGCCACCTTCAACAACAGCAACTCTTCCATCAACGCTGATTTTTGCACCCATTCGTTGCAATTCGTCAACATATTTAAAACGGTTGTCCCAAACATTTTCGGTTACAATGCTTGTGCCATCAATTGCTGTGAGCAAGGTCAATATTTGTGGCTGCAAATCGGTTGGGAATCCGGGATAAGGCATTGTTTTTATGTTTGCTTTTTTAAGATTTCCATCACTATAAACACGCAGGCTATCATCAAATTCCTCAATAGTAACGCCCATTTCTATCAGCTTTGCAGAAATGGAATCAAGATGCTTTGGTATAACATTTTTAATTAAGACATCTCCGCGAGTTGCAGCAGCTGCTATCATAAATGTTCCTGCTTCAATTTGGTCAGGAATAACAGTGTAGTTGCCGCCATGAAGCTTTTCAACACCCTTTATTTTAATAACATCTGTTCCTGCACCCTTTATATTTGCACCCATACAGTTCAAAAAGTTTGCAACATCAACAATGTGTGGCTCTTTTGCGGCATTTTCAATTACTGTCTGACCATTTGCGAGTGCGGCTGCCATCATTATGTTTATGGTTGCGCCAACTGAAACCTGGTCCATGTATATTTCTGCACCGTGCAACTCATCTGTCTTTATATCAACAAGACCGTGTTCCACGGAATATTCAGCGCCGAGTGCCACAAAACCTTTCAGGTGCAAGTCGATAGGTCTGACGCCAAAATCACAACCGCCCGGCATTGCGACCTTCGAATGTTTAAATCTTCCGAGCAATGCACCCATCAAATATGATGAGGCACGAATTTTTCCAACCATTTCATATGGGGCTTCATAACAATCAAGGGTTGAACAATCAATTTTGAGAACGCCTTTATCGATAAAATCTGCTTTTCCTCCAAGTTGATTGATAATATCTACCAAAACATATGTGTCACTAACCAGGGGTACATTTTCTATTATGCAAGTTCCGTCAATCATCATTGCTGCAACAATTAAAGCAACTGCTGAGTTTTTAGCGCCGCTGATTTCAACTTCGCCTTCAAGCTTAGCTCCCCCAAGTATAACATATTTTTCCATAAAATTTCCACCCCATATTTTATAAAAAATTATCAATGTGTTAATCAAATAAAAAGTTTTTAAATTACCCAAACTAAGACATATATTTTTTATATCCAATTTCGCCTTTTTCAATACTTATACGGCCATTAGTTTTGTCAATTAAATCTGCAATAAGCCTTTCTGTTTCTGAAAGTGCAGAAAAAACAGTAAATTTAACCTTGTCGGTATATTCGATATCGCCTTGTTGAACAAGCGGACGATAAGTTTCGTTTTGAATTTTTCCCAACAAGTTATAGTCGCAAAAAATGTCAAGCTTCTGGCACAAAAGCATTTCTATTGGATTTGACTCAATAACACCGCTTTTTGCTGCTTTTGAATAAGCATGGACCAAACCGCCGGTACCCAACAAAATTCCACCAAAATAGCGGGTAACAACAACGATGAGATTGCTGAGACCTTCTTTTTTTATGTAATCCAAAATCGGAACGCCTGCGGTTCCTGCTGGTTCGCCGTCATCGCTATATCTTTGAATGTTGTTTTTTTCCAAAATGTATGCATAAACATGGTGGCGGGCATCCCAATACTCTTTTTTAATATGTTCCAAAAATTCAACTGCCTCTTCTTCGGTATCCACGGGCTTGACCGTTGCAATAAATCGAGAGCGTTTTTCAACAATCTCGGCGGTTGCTTCCTTTTCCACGGTCTTATATTTTTCCTTCACCCAAACTCACCTCTAAATATACATTCATTTTATTTTAACACAGAATTTCAAACTATGCAATACCTAAATTATATGTATGATATAAAAAATTTATTTTATAGAAAAAGAAATAAATCTTTAGTTATTATCGGTATAAATTCTTGACAATATTTATTATTTATGTTAAAATAATAGCAAAGACAGTAGTGGGCGAAAATTTGCTCTTGCTGCTGAATGTTAGGGCTTTTTGTAACTGACGGAACCGTGGGAAAACCACAAGGGAGCAAAAAAGCTTGACTATGTCGACCGTCTGGGCAGTCCTGTTTTGCTATGGGACTACCCTTTTTTAGTTTTTTGGAGGTGCACTATGAAAAAAATAGGAATTATTATGGGGAGTGACAGCGACCTTCCTGTTGTTAAAAAGGCAATTGAAACACTTGAAGATTTAGAAATCCCGTTTGAAGTACACGTTTATTCTGCACATCGAACACCTGTTGAGGCCCACGATTTTGCACAGAATGCAAGAGCAAATGGGTTCGGTGCAATTATTGCCGCAGCGGGTAAGGCAGCGCATTTAGCGGGTGCTATTGCGGCAAACACAACTTTGCCTGTTATTGGAATACCGATCAAGGCGTCAACGCTTGATGGTCTTGATGCGCTTCTTTCAACAGTGCAGATGCCGGGTGGAATACCGGTTGCAACGGTGGCTATTGACGGCGCGCAAAATGCGGCTTTGCTTGCAGCGCAGATACTTGCGGTTTCAGATGATGAAATTGCGGCAAAACTGGATAAACAACGCGAACAGGCGATGCGGGTTGTTTTGGAAAAAGATAAAAAAATATCTGATGAGTTCAACAAATAATATTTTTTGAAAATAGAGAAGTTTTAACAATAGTGATTCAGAAAGGAAAGAAAGACCATGGGAGGTTTTTTTGGAACAGTAAGCAAGCATGATGCAATCTCTGATGTGTTCTTTGGGACAGACTATCATTCGCATCTTGGAACAAAGCGGGGAGGAATGGCGGCTTATAATAGTGAAATCGGTTTGCAAAGAGATATTCACAATATTGAAAATTCTCCGTTCAGAACAAAATTTGAGGATGTTTTCAATGAGATGTCAGGAAATTCAGCAATAGGATGTATCAGCGACTCAGACCCACAACCATTGATTATTCGTGCGGCAATAGGAACGTATGCAATTACGGTTGTTGGGAGAATAAATAACGCAGAAGAATTAATAACCAAGTATTGCATGACAAATGGCGGACATTTTACAGCGATGACGGGTGGCAAAATTAATTCAACCGAGCTGGTTGCAACATTAATAAACCAAAAGGATGATTTTTCTTTAGGAATCGAATTTGCGCAGGAAGTGATTGATGGTTCGGCGTCAATACTCATTTTGAAAAATGACGGAAAGCTTATTGCAGCAAGAGATAAATTTGGAAGAACCCCTGTTCTTGTTGGAAAAAATGAAGAAGGTCATTGTGTTTCTTTTGAATCGTTTGCCTATAAAAAGCTTGGTTATGATGATGAAAAGGAACTTGGTCCGGGAGAAATTGTTGAGTTAACGGCTGAGGAAATCACACAGCTTAAACCTCCCGGTGAGAATATGAAAATGTGTGCATTTTTATGGACATATTATGGATATCCGACCTCAAATTACGAGGGAATTAATGTTGAGACAATGAGATATCGGAATGGTAAAATTCTTGCACAAAACGATAAAAAAAGTGGAGTTGCGAGTGACATTGATTATGCTTGCGGAGTACCGGATTCAGGAACGCCTCATGCAATAGGCTATGCAAACGAGAGCGGAGTTCCGTTTGCAAGACCATTTATAAAATATACACCAACCTGGCCAAGAAGCTTTATGCCGGCACATCAGACGGACAGGAAAAAAATCGCAAAAATGAAGCAAATACCGGTACATGAGCTCATTCAGGATAAAAAACTATTGTTTGTTGATGATTCTATTGTCAGAGGAACTCAGCTCAAAGGAACAATAGATTTTCTTTATGAAAATGGTGCTAAAGAAGTTCACATGCGTTCTGCGTGCCCACCAATAATGTATGGATGCAAATATCTCAATTTTTCTGCCGCAACAAACGATATGGAGCTTATCGCAAGGCAGACAATCTTTAAACTCGAAGGAGAAGAAGGGTTTAAGCACATTGAGGAATATAGCAATGCACAAACGGAACGTGGGAAGAAATTAAGACAGACAATTTGTGATGAATTCAAGTTTGCTTCATTAGAATTCCAGTCGCTTGAGGGAGCGCTTGAAGCAATAGGACTTGAACCATGCAAGCTTTGCACGTATTGTTGGAATGGAAAAGAATAACAATTATCGGGAGGATAAAGATATGAATACAAAATCAAAATCTGATAGCTATGCAGCAGCAGGAGTTGACATAACAGCGGGATATAAGGCTGTTGAATTGATGAAACAGCATATTGCAAAAACAATTACAAAGGGAGCCGCATCTGATATTGGGGGATTTGGCGGATTGTTTGAGCTGGATCTTGAAGGTATTAAGAAGCCTGTTTTGGTTAGTGGAACAGATGGCGTTGGCACGAAACTTAAAATGGCCTTTTTAATGGATAAACACGACACAGTTGGTATTGATTGTGTTGCGATGTGCGTTAACGATATTATTTGTTGTGGAGCCAAACCGCTCTTTTTCCTTGATTACATAGCAGTTGGAAAGAATTATCCTGAAAAGGTTGCAGCTATCGTTTCAGGCGTTGCCGAGGGTTGTGTTCAATCGGGCTGCGCTTTGATTGGCGGCGAAACAGCAGAAATGCCGGGTTTTTATCCTGAAGATGAATATGATTTGGCAGGCTTTTCTGTTGGTGTTGTTGACAAAGAAAAGGTTCTTGATAATTCAACAATCTGTGAGGGCGATGTGATAATTGCACTTCCTTCAAGCGGAGTACACTCAAATGGATTTTCGCTTGTGCGCAAGGTTTTTGACGTGGAAAACGCAGATATTAAAGCACCGTGTGCGGAGCTTGGCGGAAAAACAATTGGCGAAACGCTTTTAACACCAACCAGAATTTATGTAAAGCCAATGCTTGCTTTGTTTGAAGAAATCAAAGTTAAGGCGGTTTCACATATAACAGGCGGTGGTTTTTATGAAAATATCCCGAGAAGTATTCCAAAGGGATTTGGTGCTAAAATTGAGAAGAGCGCAATAAGAGTTCTGCCAATTTTTGATTTAATTGCAAAGATTGGAAACATCCCTGAGCGTGATATGTTTAATACATTCAATATGGGCGTTGGAATGAGCGTTGTTGTTGATAAAAAGGATGCAGAACTTGCGATTGAAATACTTAAAGCAAATGGCGAAGATGCTTATATCATGGGTGAAATCATCAAGTCCGATGAAGGTGTGACGATATGTTAAGGGCTAAAATTGCCGTGTTAGTTTCCGGAGGAGGAACAAATCTGCAGGCTTTGATTGATGCGGAAAAGAGCGGCATAATAAAAAGCGGAAAGATTGAACTTGTGATTTCCAATAATGAAAAAGCCTATGCTTTGACGCGTGCTGCAGAAAACGGAATTAAGACGGCAGTGGTTTCTAAAAAGGCGGCAGGCGGACAAACAGATTTTGAAAATAAAATAATCGAAATACTTGAAGAAAATAAAATCGATATGATTGTTCTTGCGGGCTTTATGTGTATCCTGAGTGAAAACTTCACAAGAAAATTCGAAAAGAGGATAATAAATGTTCACCCATCGTTAATTCCGTCGTTTTGCGGAGAGGGCTTTTATGGATTGCACGTTCATGAGGCGGCACTTAATTACGGAGTGAAAGTGACAGGTGCGACGGTTCATTTTGTGAATGAAATCCCGGATGGCGGTGAAATTATTCTTCAAAAAGCGGTTGAAATAAGAGAAGATGATACGCCTGAAATATTGCAGCGGAGAGTTATGGAAGAAGCAGAATGGATAATTCTTCCTAAGGCAACAGAGCTTCTGGCAGCAAAAATTATTAGTATATAATAACGAAAACAAAGGAGAAAAAACAATGAATGTTTATAAGATAAGCGATATAGGAGAATTGATTAAAAACAACTCATATGTTGGAAGAGGTATTGTAATCGGAAAGAGCGCAGATGGTAAATCAGCCGTGACAGCATATTTTATTATGGGAAGAAGTGAAAACAGTCGTAACCGCATATTTGTTGAGAACGGTAGCGAGGTGATTATTCATCCGTTTGATGCATCAAAGGTAGAGGACCCATCGCTTATTATTTATTCTCCAATCAGAAAGCATGAAAACAAACTGGTTGTTACAAATGGTGATCAGACTGATACGGTTATTGAACATCTTGAACGTGGCAAAAGTTTTGAGGATGCACTTAACACGCGTTGTTTTGAGCCTGATGCACCGAATTATACGCCAAGAATCAGCGGAATGATTGAGTTTGCTGAAAACGACTTTACATACAAGATGAACATTTTAAAGAGTGCAGACGAAAACGGAACAGCATGTAACAGATATAATTTTGCATATAATTCTATTGCGGGTCTTGGACATTTTATTCACACCTATGTTTGTGATGGAAACCCGATACCAACATTTTTGGGAGAACCTGAAAGAGTTGCAATTCCTAATGATATTGATGAGTTCACCGAGACTCTCTGGAATAATCTCAATGAAGATAATAAAATTTCATTATATGTAAGATATATCAATCTCGCAGATGGAACTGAAAACAATCGTATGATAAATAAGCACTTAGCTTAACGTATAAAAATATTTTTAGAAAGGCGAATAAAAAATGAACGAATTTGAATTGAAATATGGTTGTAACCCCAACCAGAAACCTGCAAAGATATTTATGCAAAATGGTGGAGAACTGCCGATAGAAATTTTAAGCGGAAAACCGGGATATATAAACTTTCTTGATGCGTTCAACAGCTGGCAATTAGTTAAGGAGTTGAAAGAAGCTCTCAATATGCCTGCGGCAACTTCGTTTAAACATGTTAGCCCAACTTCAGCGGCAGTTGGTATTCCAATGAGTGTGGAACTAAAAAAAGCTTGTTTCGTTGATGATATTGAAGGCCTTGATGAATCGCCTTTAGCAACTGCTTATGCTCGTGCAAGAGGAACCGACAGAATGTCGTCCTTTGGTGATTGGATTGCTCTTAGTGATGTTTGCGATGTAACAACTGCAAAACTGATAAAACGTGAGGTATCTGATGGTGTTATCGCTCCGGGATATGAACCTGAGGCTCTTGAAATTCTCAAACAAAAAAGAAAGGGTAATTACAATATTGTTAAAATTGACCCAAACTATGTTCCTGCACAACAAGAACAGAAGATGGTTTATGGAATTACCTTTGAACAAGGCAGAAATGAATTTAAAATTGATGAGGAGTTATTATCAAACATTGTAACAGAGAACAAGAATATTCCCGATAGTGCAAAAAGAGATTTGATAATTGCTTTAATAACTTTAAAATATACACAGAGTAATTCGGTTTGCTTTGCAAAGGATGGACAAGCAATAGGTGTTGGCGCAGGTCAGCAATCAAGAATACATTGCACGCGTCTTGCAGGCAATAAGGCGGATATATGGCATCTCCGTCAGCATGAGAAGGTGTTAAATCTACCATTCCTTGATAGTGTTGGCAGACCAGACAGAGATAATGCAATAGATGTTTATATTTCTGATGATTGTGAAGATGTTTTGGCAGATGGAATTTGGCAAAATTGGTTTTCACATAAACCTGAGGAATTGACAAGAAAAGAAAAGAAGGAATATTTGTCAGGCATAAGCGGTGTTGCGTTGGGAAGCGATGCATTTTTCCCATTTGGTGATAATATTGAGCGTGCGGCTAAAAGTGGCGTAACATATATCGCAGAGCCGGGCGGTTCAATTCGTGATGATAATGTTATTGAGGCTTGTAATTCACATGGTATGGCTATGGCGTTCACGGGCATGAGACTTTTCCATCATTAAAATTGAGAGGCAGGACACATTATATGAAAATTATGGTTGTTGGTGGCGGCGGACGTGAGCATGCCATCATAAAGAAACTCAAAGAAAATAAAAAAATTGAAAAAATATATGCTCTCCCCGGCAATGGTGGAATTGCAGCAGATGCTGAATGTGTTGATATAGGAGCAAAAGATATTGAAAAAATAGTGGAGTTTGCGGTTTCAACAAAAATTGATTTTGCAGTTGTTGCACCCGACGACCCGTTAGTGCTTGGTGCGGTTGATGCTTTAGAAGATAAAGGCATTCGTTGTTTTGGCCCAAGAGCAAATGCAGCGATAATCGAAGGAAGCAAAGTTTTTTCTAAAAACCTTATGAAAAAATATGGCATACCAACAGCACAATATGAAGTTTTTAATAATTTGGAAGATGCGCTTAAATATCTTGATTATGCACCTATTCCCACAGTAATCAAGGCAGATGGTTTAGCCCTTGGAAAAGGCGTTATTATTGCTGAAACAAGAGAAATTGCAAAGGATGCTGTCCGTTCAATGATGGAAGATAAAATCTTTGGAGATAGCGGCAATAATGTTGTGGTTGAAGAGTTTCTTACAGGACCTGAGGTTTCAGTGCTTGCATTTACTGATGGCAAAACTGTTGTGCCGATGGTTTCTTCCATGGACCACAAAAGGGCAAAAGATGGTGATTTGGGATTGAACACAGGGGGAATGGGAACAATAGCCCCCAATCCATATTATACAGACGACATTGCTGCTGAATGTATGGAAAAAATATTTATTCCAACGATAAAAGCGATGAATAACGAAGGAAGAACCTTTAAGGGATGCCTTTATTTTGGACTTATGCTCACAGAAAATGGTCCAAAGGTAATCGAATATAATTGTCGATTTGGCGACCCTGAAACACAGGTTGTTTTACCATTACTCCAAAGTGACCTTTTGGATATCATGGAGCATGTTTCAAATGAGACGCTTAAGGATGCAGAAGTCAGATTTTTAAATGGTGCTGCATGTTGTGTTGTTGCAGCGTCTGATGGATATCCTCAAAAATACGAAACAGGATTTGAAATAACATTACCAAATGATGCAAACTGTATTTATGTTGCAGGTGCAAAAATCAAAGATGGAAAACTTGTGACAGGTGGCGGCAGAGTTCTGGGCGTGACCGAGGTTGCAGAATGTTTGGAAGATGCGATAGATAAGGCATATGAAACAGTAAGAAAAGTTAAGTTTGAAAACATGTATTATAGAACAGATATAGGGCAAAAAGCACTTGCCGCAAAAAAGTAAACAGAAAAGGGGAAACGATATGGTTTACAGAGTTTATGTCGAAAAGAAAAAAGAGCTTGCGGCGGAGGCTAATGGGCTGAAGTCAGAAATTATAAAGCTGCTGGGCATAAAAGAATTAAAGGATTTAAGGATTATTAATCGATATGATGTTGAAAATATTGATGCAGATTTGTTTGAATACTGCAAAAAAACAGTTTTTTCAGAGCCGCAGTTAGATATTTTAAGTGATGAAATTGATGGAAAGGGTGCGGCTGTTTTTGCGGTTGAGTTTTTGCCGGGACAGTTTGATTTGCGTGCAAATTCAGCGGCTGAGTGTATTCAGCTCATATCAAAGGGTGACAGACCAACTGTCAGAACAGCAAAGGTTTATCTCCTTTACGGAAACTTGAGTGAAGAAGATGTGCTGGCAATTAAAAAATATGTTATAAATCCGGTTGAGGCAAGAGAGGCATCTCTTGAAAAATATAAAACACTTAAAATGAGTTATGAAGTGCCTGAAAGCGTTGCAACACTTGATGGCTTTTGTGCACTCGATGATGCGCAGCTAAAGGCATTTATAGATGAGCATGGTCTTGCAATGGATTTTGATGATATTAAGTTCTGTCAGAGTTATTTCCTGAGTGAGAAGCGTGACCCAACAATCACAGAAATCAAAATGATTGACACATATTGGTCAGACCATTGTCGTCACACAACATTCCTCACAACAATTGATAGCGTTAAATTTGAAGATGAGCTTCTTCAGGCGGCGTATGACAGATATATTGAAACGAGAAAAGAAATTGGAAGAACAAAACCGATAAACCTTATGGATATTGGCACTATTGCTGCAAAATATCTTAAAAAGAACGGTAAGCTTGATGGACTTGATGAGTCTGAGGAAATCAATGCCTGCACAGTTAAGATTGATGTTGAGGTTGAAGGAAAAACAGAAAAGTGGTTGCTTCTTTTCAAGAATGAAACACATAACCATCCAACAGAAATTGAACCGTTTGGTGGTGCTGCAACCTGTATTGGCGGTGCAATTCGTGATCCGCTTTCAGGCAGGTCCTATGTTTATGCTGCAATGAGAGTAACAGGTGCGGCAAATCCATTGACACCTGTTTCAGAAACGATTGAGGGCAAGTTGCCACAAAGAAAAATAGTGACAGGCGCGGCAAATGGTTATAGTTCATATGGTAACCAGATTGGTCTGGCAACAGGCCAGGTTGATGAAATATATCATGACGGATATGCGGCAAAGAGAATGGAAATTGGTGCGGTTGTTGCAGCTGCTCCCCAGGAAAATGTTCGTCGTGAGCGTCCTGAAGACGGAGATATTGTTATCCTCTTAGGCGGAAAAACAGGCCGTGATGGTTGTGGCGGTGCAACAGGCTCGTCAAAATCACACACTCTGCAATCCCTTGAAAACTGCGGAGCAGAGGTTCAAAAGGGAAATGCCCCCGAGGAAAGAAAACTTCAGAGATTGTTCAGAAACAAAGAAGCATCACAGCTCATTAAACGTTGTAATGATTTTGGTGCGGGCGGAGTTTCTGTTGCAATAGGTGAATTGGCAGATGGTATGGAGATTAACCTGAATGCAGTGCCAAAGAAATATGAAGGTCTCGATGGAACTGAGCTTGCAATAAGTGAGTCTCAGGAGAGAATGGCAGTTGTTGTTGCAGCAAAAGATGTTGAACGTTTTATTGAGCTTGCTAATAGTGAAAATTTAGAGGCAACGGTTGTTGCAACTGTTAAAGAAAGGCCATACCTGATAATGAAATGGAATGGCAAGGATATCGTTAATATATCCCGTGAATTTTTAAATTCCAATGGTGCAGAAAAGCATATTGACATTGCTCCAAGTGCACCTGAGCAGTTTAATAAGGAAAAGATTAATAATTTTAAAGATGGATACATGTCACTCGCAGAAGACCTGAACATTTGTTCAAAACGCGGACTTTCGGAAAGATTTGATTCAACAATAGGTGCGGGAACTGTTTTGATGCCGTTTGGTGGAAAAAATCAGACCACACCAATTCAGGCTATGGTTAACAAGGTGTCAGTTGAAAAAGAACACACTAACACTTGTTCTGTTATGGCTTGGGGCTATAATCCGTTTATTGCAGAAAAGAGCCCATATCACAGTGCATATCTTGCAGTTGTTGAATCTGTTTCAAAGCTGGTTGCAACGGGTGCGGAATTTAAAGATGTTTATTTAACATTCCAGGAATATTTTGAGAAGCCTAAAAAAGACCCTAAACGTTGGGGAAAACCTCTTGCAGCACTTCTTGGCGCTCTTGATGCACAGAAGAATCTTTCAATTGCGGCAATTGGCGGCAAAGACTCAATGAGCGGAACATTTGAAAACATTGATGTTCCACCAACATTAGTATCTTTTGCGGTAACGGACGAAAAGGTTGAAAATATTATTTCACCTGAATTCAAAAAGAGCGCAAGCAAGGTTGTCTGGATTAAGCCACAATATGATGAGTGGGGAATTCCGCAGACGGAAAGCCTTCTTGATTGTTATAAAACTGTTGCAAATCTTGTTCGCGAAGGAAAAGCAATAAGTGCATATACTCCTTGTTATGGCGGTATTGCCGAAGCAATAATGAAAATGAGTTTTGGTAATAGCATAGGCTTTAAATTTAACGAAAAGATTACGCTTGACGATATATTTGGTTATAGTTATGGCTCATTTATTGTCGAACTTAACGATGCAAGCGAGGTTGGAATTGAACTTGGATTCACAACCGATGATGAAAGCATTGAATATAAGGGCGAAAAAATTGAGTTGACAAAACTTCTTGTTGGTTATGAAGATAAGCTTGAAAAAATTTATCCTTGCAATATTGAAACAGAGGAGAAAGAAATTCCTGCGTTTAGCTATAAAGCAGAAAGCTATGCAAAACCAAAGATTGGCATGGCAAAACCAAAGGTGCTCATTCCTGTGTTCCCGGGAACAAACTGCGAATATGACAGTGCTAAAGTTATGCGTGATGCAGGAGCAGAACCTGAGATTTTTGTAATTAACAACCTTTCTCCAAAAGCTATTTCAGAATCGGTTGAGAGCTTTGCAAAATTACTCAAGGAATCACAGATTGTATTCATTCCGGGCGGATTCTCGGGTGGTGATGAACCAGATGGTTCAGGAAAGTTTATAACAGCGTTCTTTAGAAATGGTGAAATAAAAGATGCAGTTTCAGACTTACTCGATATGCGTGATGGTTTGATGTGCGGTATTTGTAATGGTTTCCAGGCTCTCATTAAACTTGGACTTGTGCCATACGGAAAAATAATAGATACAGATGAGAAATCACCAACTCTTTCCTATAACACAATTTCTCGTCATCAATCCAAACTTGTTCGCACAAGAGTTGCATCAAACAAATCGCCGTGGATGGCAAACACAGAGGTCGGTGACATATATACTGTTCCGATTTCTCATGGTGAAGGAAGATTTATTGCAGATGATGCTCTTGTTGCAAAACTTGCAGAGAACGGTCAGATATTAACACAGTATGTTGACCTTGATGGAAAACCGACCAATGATATTCAGTTTAATCCAAACGGATCAACATTTGCTATCGAAGGAATAACTTCACCGGACGGTAGGGTTTTAGGCAAAATGGGACATTCAGAGAGAATAGGAAATGGTCTTTATAAAAATGTTGAAGGAAACTTCGATATTGGAATGTTCAAAGCGGCAGTTAATTATTATCATATATAATATAGGAAGAGTAATAATTTTTAAGGTGGTGCGCAAATGAAAACGGACATTGAAATTGCACAAAGTGTGCAAATGAAAGAAATTTGTGAAATTGCAAAGACTGCGGGGATAGACGAAAAATATCTTGAACTTTACGGAAGATATAAAGCGAAGGTGGATTTGTCACTTCTTAAACAAAACAAAAAACGCGGCAAGCTGGTTTTGGTGACGGCAATAACACCAACTCCTGCAGGTGAGGGCAAAACGACCACCACCATAGGTCTTGCAGATGGAATGAAAAAAATTGGTAAAAATGTGGTTATGGCACTTCGCGAGCCATCTCTTGGACCTGTGTTCGGAGTTAAGGGCGGTGCCGCAGGCGGTGGCTATGCGCAAGTGGTACCTATGGAGGACATAAATCTGCATTTTACAGGCGATTTTCATGCAATTGGAGCTGCGAATAATCTTCTTGCAGCAATGCTCGACAATCATATATATCAAGGCAACAAACTGAATATTGACCCGAGAAGAATCACATGGAAAAGATGCGTTGATATGAATGACCGTCAGCTGAGATTTGTGACAGATGGTCTTGGCGGAAGAGTTAATGGTGTTCCGCGTGAGGATGGTTATGACATAACAGTTGCATCAGAAGTTATGGCAGTTTTATGCCTTTCGTCGTCAATCACGGATTTAAAAGAAAGATTATCCAGATTGATTGTTGGTTACACATATGACGAGCAACCTGTTACGGCAGGTCAACTTGGTGCGGCAGGAGCAATGTGTGCTCTTTTGAAGGATGCTTTGAAACCAAACCTGGTGCAGAGCCTTGAGGGAACACCGGCTTTTGTGCATGGAGGACCATTTGCAAATATCGCCCATGGATGTAATTCAGTTATTGCAACCGAAATGGCACTTGCACTCGGTGACTATGCTGTTACTGAGGCGGGCTTTGGAGCAGATCTTGGTGCTGAGAAATTTTTGGATATAAAATGTCGTTATGCAAAGCTTAAGCCATCGGCAGTTGTGGTTGTCGCAACAATAAGAGCCTTGAAGATGCATGGCGGAGTGGCAAAAACAGACCTTGGTGCTGAAAATCTTGAAGCACTCGAAAAAGGCGTTCCAAATCTTTTAAGACATGTTTCAAACATCAAAAATGTATATAAGCTTCCATCTGTTGTTGCGATAAATCGTTTCCCAACCGATACAGACAAAGAAGTTGAGTTGATAATTGAAAAATGCAAAGAACTCGGCGTTAATGTTGTCTTATCAAATGTTTGGGCAGAAGGTGGAAAAGGCGGTGTGGAGCTTGCTGAAGAAGTAGTTCGTCTTTGTGAAGAAGAGAATGATTTCTCGTTCAGCTATGAGCTTGATGATACAATAGAAAATAAAATAGGAAACATAGTGAAGCGTGTTTATGGCGGAAAAGGCGTAATTTTCACTCAAACGGCAGAAAAACAAATTGCAAAGCTTCGTGAGCTTGGTTTTGATAAATTGCCGATTTGTATGGCGAAAACTCAGTATAGCTTTTCGGATGACATGACTAAACTTGGAGCACCTGATGACTTTGTGGTTACCGTGCGAAACGTTAAGGTTTCTGCAGGTGCAGGCTTTATTGTTGCGTTAACAGGTGACATCATGACAATGCCCGGACTTCCAAAGGTTCCGGCAGCAGAAAAAATAGATGTAGATGAAAATGGAGTTATCAGCGGATTATTCTGAGGATAAGGGCGAAGCGTTGCTCCGCCCTTCTTTAATGGAGAAAAAATGAGTATATTTGAATATATTTTTTTAATTTGGAACATTATAACAATGCTTATATTTGGCGTTGATAAATATTGTGCAATCAAGAAAAAACGTCGCATCCGTGAAAGCTTTTTAATATTGATTTCATTTTTAATGGGAGCCGAGGGTGCGCTTTTTGGAATGATTATTTTTAATCATAAAACAAGCAAGTTAAAGTTTAGAATTTTCATTCCGATTGCATTAATAGTCAATATTATAAGTATATTGTTGCTTAAGTAAAGGGTTGGAGGGTGAAAATGAAAATTGCTTATATAGGAATAGATTTGTTTTATCCTGCACTTGAAATACTTTTTAATTTAGGATATGAAATAGCAGAAATTTTCACATGTGAAACAGACAATGTTACGGAATTTAATGTAAAAATAATTGAATTTGCTCAAAAGAATAAAATACCTTATACCAAACAAAGAATAACAGTTAGCGATATAGAGCGCTTGAAAGAAAAAGAGTGCAGCTTTGCAATATGTGCAGGGTATTATTATAAAATTCCTGTAGATAGTAAATTTCCAATGCTGAATATACATCCGTCGCTTCTTCCTGTTGGGCGAGGTTCGTGGCCTATGCCGCAAACTATATTAAAAGGAATGAAAAAAAGCGGTGTTACTTTTCATAAGATTGCTGAAGATTTTGATACTGGTGACATACTTCTCCAAAAAGAATTTGAAGTATCTGAGGACGAGAATTTAAAAAGCTTTATGGAAAAGGCTTATAATTGTTTGCCCGAAATGCTTGAAGAATTAACTTTTGATTTTGAAAGGTTATATAGTAATGCAACTCCTCAGCCACAGGGTGAATATTGGGCTGCACCCGAAGAAAAGGATTATACTATTACGCCCGACATGTTTGCAAAAGAAGCGGATTTAATTTTAAGAGCTTTTTTAGGCTATGAATGCATATATAAAAAGGGCAGTAAAAAATTTGCACTCCTTGGTGGGAAACTTATTGAGAGTGTTGATGATAAAGAAAGTGAGTTTTCCGTTAAGGGAGGATATATTATATATAACAGGATGTGGGAAATATAAAAAGCTAACATAGATATCGTTTTGATTATGTGTCTTGGTTTTGTTGCGGTTATTTTTTCACGAGGTTTTCAAAATAACAAAAAGGAGAGCAAATTGCTCTCCTTTTTTTATTAACGAACTCAATTAAAGATACAAGGAATAAAAATTCTTTAATATTTTCACAAGGTTATCTGCTGCAATTTCAACAAATTCAGTGTATGATAAATGTGAGATATCATCGGCACTATCAGAAATTGACCGCAAGATGCAAAAAGGAACATTGTTTTTGAAACAAGCATGACCAATTGCCCCCGCTTCCATTTCACAAGCATATGCACCAAAGGTTTTGGAAATAAATGAGCGTTTTTCATTGCTGTTAATAAACTGGTCTCCTGATGCAATTGTGCCGACAATCGTGTGAATATTGCAATCATCTGCGGCTTTTTTTAAGGCTTCGCACAGTTTGACATCGCAAGGTATTTCAATCAGGTTAATTCCGGAAATAAAGCCAACAGGGTCTCCAACAGGTGATGTGTCCATATCGTGCTGGACAACATTTTTTGCGACAACCGCATCGCAAATTTTAAGGGAGGGTTCAAGACCTCCGGCAACACCGCTGTTTATAATGAATTTTGGCGAATATTTAAGTATCATAATCTGTGCACACATTGCTGCATTAACTTTTCCTATTCCGCTTATGGCAAGCACGGTTTTTTTGCCCCATAAAAATCCATTAATAAACTCTACTCCGCCGATAACTTCAGAAGAAGTTTCAGACATAAGTTCTTTTAAATTTTCTGCTTCTATTTCCATTGCACATATTATTCCAACCATAATAAGATCTCCTTTTAAATATTACATTTGAATTGTATCGTATAAAAAATTTTTTGTCAATATGAAAGTTGACAAGGCAGAAAAAATATGATAAAATTTTATCTAGAAAAATTTAAGGGGCGATAAAAATGAAAAAAGGTATTTCAAAAATTTTAATATTGGTAATATTGGTTTTATTGCTGGGAAATACGGCATATGCGCAAAATTATACTGAAAGTATAGGTGAGGGCTTCGATGACTACA
>JAZNGL010000096.1:0-3838 GCA_045576435.1 Clostridia bacterium | reverse complement strand
CATCCTTTAACGCCTTGATAATTGCAAAGTCTGCTTATAAGAAGATTCCTTGCCAAATCCAGGTTTTCTTCAGCCGATTTTTTCAAATCTTCCCACGCAAAAATTATATTATAACCATCAACAAGCAGATATTCGCCTTGCTTTTCTGCTTTTTTCTTAGGTTTATATTCCTTTATTGCAGGTTTTATATTTTTTATGGTGTGCATAGCTTCATTTTCACGTCTTTTTATCGGTCCATATGTTCTTTCAAAAATTTTTATAAGTTCATCATCAGATACTATACGTTCAATATAGTTATGAACACCTTGCGATATATCACTATCCTTTTTCTCTCGCATGCAGCTCTCTGTATGCATATAATCGCTTACTTCATTCCACTTAACAGAAAACCCTGCTCCATGTGAACAAAAAACCGAATCTGCTGTATTATCTACATCACGTTCAGCATCATAATTAATTTCAGCAACAACCTCATCAGTATTATGACATGGCTGATATCCGCAAAGGCTACATGAAAGTCTTCCTCTGCCTCCACTATATCCCATCACCTCTGATTGATATGAACGCATAGTTGAAACAGGTGCAGTTCCCGAAATACATGACATATCACCATTAGTTTCAGGTGTTGAAAAAGCACCTCCCATCTGTCCGATATCAGTCATAGCACGGCCAACAACCGCCGTTGGCACTTCTAATTTAAATTTATACCATGGTTCAAGCAAAACACTCTCAGCCGACATAAGTCCTTGCCTTACTGCACGATAGGTAGCTTGCCTGAAATCTCCACCCTCAGTATGTTTTTTGTGTGCTCTTCCATTTTTTAAAGTGATTTTTATATCCGTTATAGGCATTCCCGTCAAAACCCCAAGATGTGTTTTTTCTTTCAGATGTGTAGTGATAAGTCTTTGCCAATTTTTATCTAAAGTTTCCTCACTACAATCACATGCAAAAGTTATTCCACTCCCTCTTGGTTGTGGTTCAAGCAAAAGTCTGACCTCAGCATAATGGCGTAATGGCTCATAATGTCCCATGCCCTCTATTTCCTTGGCAATAGTCTCTTTATATAGAATAGAGCCTTCCCCAAATTCAACATCCATATCAAACCTATCCTTCAATAACCTTTTTAAGACCTCAAGCTGAACCTCTCCCATAATACTAACATGTATTTCCTGAAGTCGTTCATTCCATATAACATTTAAGCACGGTTCTTCAATTTCCAGCGCTCGTAGTTTTAACAAAGCTATATGGACATCACAATTCTGAGGAAGTTCAACACGATAAGTGAGAACAGGCTCAGTTATCCGTTCTAAAGAATTAGCTTGTGCGCCAAGGCCTTCCCCTGAATACGTGTGACTAAGCCCGGTTACAGCACAAACCTCCCCTGCCTTAACAGAATCAACAGCCTTGAATTTTTCACCTGAATATATACGAATCTGGTTGATTTTTTCCGCCCATTCATTTCCGTTTTTATCTATACCTGAAACGAGAGACTTCACCCGAAGTTCCCCGCCGGTTATCTTCATGTGCGTGAGTCTATTGGCTTGTTCATCCTCCGTTATTTTAAACACAGACGCCGCAAACATATCATCATATTCCGGCATTTTCGTATATTTATCAATCAAAAAAACAAGCTCCTCTACGCCTTCCATTTTAAGCGCCGAACCAAAGCAACATGGAAATATTTTGCATTTTTCAATTGATTTAATAATCGTCTGCTCATCAATTAAACCATCATTTAAAAAAATTTCCAACAAACTCTCATCGCACATTGCTATCTTTTCATAGAATTCCTTATTATCAACACCTTCTGTAAAATCAACACACCTATTGCTAAGCTTATTTTCAACATCTGACATCAATCTGTTTTTATCACACCCATAAATATCCATTTTGTTAATAAAAATAAAAGTTGGAATTTCATATCGTCGCAAAAGTTTCCAAAGGGTTTCCGTATGGCTTTGAATACCATCTGACCCACTTATAACTAAAATTGCATAGTCTAAAATATTTAATGTTCGTTCCGTTTCGGCTAAAAAATCAACGTGTCCTGGAGTATCTATCAAAGTTATTTTTGCATTTGGGGTATTGAATATCGCTTGCTTTGAAAATATTGTAATCCCACGGTCACGTTCTATTTCATGTGTATCTAAAAATGCATTGCCATGGTCAACCCTGCCAACATTACGTATTTCCCCGGCATTATACAAAAGTGCCTCTGAAAGCGTTGTTTTTCCCGAATCAACATGTGCAATTATCCCAATGTTTAAGTTCTTCATTTTTTTCTCCGATTTTTAAGTTATTTTCGCGCAAAACCGCAGCGTCAGCGTGTTTACTGACACTGCGGTATTTTAATTATTCCGGTCTGTCTTCACTTAATTTAATTGAAACTTTCTCAGTAAGTCCTGTATTATATTTATAAACCTCTATCTGAAGTATGTCACCAGGTTTATGTTTATCTTTAATTTTATTAAGTTCATCTATATTTTTGATATTTTTTCCGTCTGCTTTAACAATTATATCTCCTTGCTCAAGTCCTGCAACATCAGCACCGCTACCAATCTGGGTTCCCATAATTTGAACTCCAAGAGGCCATCCCTGACGACTTGCCATATATTCAGTCACATCACGATATCTGGTTATTCCAATCACCGGTCTGCCCTTAACATATCCATAAGAAATCAAATCTGCAATAACAGGACGCGCCTCAGAAATCGGAATTGCAAAGCCCATTCCTTCAACAGATGACGAAGCAATTTTAACCGCATTAATACCTATAACCTTTCCATATGCATTAACAAGAGCACCACCCGAATTGCCGTTATTAATAGCTGCATCTGTTTGGATTACATTCATTGTTTTATTATCAACTGTAATACTCCTGTTAATCGCACTAATTATTCCTTGAGTTGTGCTTCCAAAAAACTCTAAGCCAAGTGGATTTCCTATTGCAATAGCCCTCTCACCAACTTCAAGTGTTGTTGAATCACCAAGTTCTGCAACAGTCAAATTTTCTTTGGGTTGAATTTTTATAACAGCAAGGTCAGTTTTTGAGTCTGCACCAATTACTTTAGCCTCATATTCTGTTCCTGTGTTAAGCGTCACCTTAACTGTAGACGCATTTTCAATAACATGATTGTTGGTTACAATATATCCATCAGCACTAATAATTATTCCAGAACCCGATCCCTCTGAAACAGATGTCATTCCAAATATGCTCATAACATTCTCTATTTTGCTTGTTATCCCAACAACTGCAGGACCCACTTTTTTTGATATCTCAACAGTTGAGAGTTCGTTGCCCAGATTTATAGTTTTTTTCGCTCCGGTTATATCCTTAACTTCACTATTTAGTTGTTCAACAACATTTGCTTTTCCCATTCTTCCAATTCTGCCACTTCCAATATTATATCCAAATGTAAAAATAGCGCCAAGAATTGTAATATTAACAATTGTCGCAACTGCGGCTATTGCAATATATTTTTTAGTTCCATTCTTTCTTTTGACATTTTCAGAAAATTTTCTTTTTTCAGTATTTTTTTCATCTTCCACCGAAAATTCCAAGTTATCAGATGAATCTATCTCTGTTGTTACTGACTCAGAGATAGTTGGAATGGCATCAACTTCGTTTATCTCGTTTGCATCTTCTGCCTGTGACGGCTCATCATTTTTTAAAGCTTCGTCATTAACCACTTCTATATTTTCTTCAGGTATATTTTCATTTTTTTCAAATTCAAATTCATTCATAACAAAACTTCCTTTCACCATATTTTAAGAACAATATTTCTCTTGTTTCTTAATATCAAATATATCACTTGATTGTTAAAATTTTATGAATAAA
>JAZNGL010000095.1:0-10541 GCA_045576435.1 Clostridia bacterium | reverse complement strand
ATTGTCCGTTTTTACTGGTTCTGTTCAATTTATCTTCGGTGTTTTCTATGTGAAAAAATGATGAGATATGATAAATATATTTGTTAAAATTGTACCTTTTATTATTGACATTTATTGGTGGGTGTGATATAATCCACTAGGTGTAATAAAATGGGGGGATATATGTGGAAATTTTCAGATTAACATTGAACCAAATGTTGGTTATGTTTATTTTGGTGGTTTGTGGATTCTTTTTGAGAAAAAAGGAAATAATTCCTGAAAATACGGGCGCCACTCTTTCTAAGCTTGAAACGCATCTTCTTATACCGGCGCTAAACTTGTTTAATCAAATGACAAAATGTAATGTTGAAACATTTAAGGAAAGTTTTCCACTTATATTGTACGGAGGCGGGGTTACGCTTTTTAGTGTTGTTTTGGCGTATCCCTTATCAAGACTTTTTGTTCCTAATTATAAGCAATCCTCTGAACTTTCATATGAGAGAAATATCTTTAAATATGCAATGGCATTTGCAAATTATGGATATCTTGGTAATTACATAATCCTTGGTGTTTGGGGAAGTGATATGTTTTTTAAATATCAGCTGTTTTGTTTTTTACCATCAATAGTGTGCGGGAGCTGGGGGTTATATAATTTGATACCCAAAAACTCAGACTCACTTTTACAAAATATGAAAAAAGGTCTTTTAACACCGCCAACAATAGCTCTCTTGATAGGAATGGCAGCAGGCCTTCTTAATGTTAAAGAATACATTCCTGATTTTATATCAACTGCGCTTTCTGACCTGGGAGATTGCATGGGACCAGTCGCAATGGTAATTACAGGTGTTGTTATAGGCGGATATAATTTTGGTGAAATAATAAAAAACAAGAAAATATATTTTGCAAGTATCATCAGGATAGTTGTTTTGCCTTCAATTATTGTTTTTGGACTTGAAATTTTTGGTGTAAACGAAGATGTCATGTTGCTTGCTTTCATATGCTTTGCTTCAGCATTGGGACTAAACACAATTGTTTATCCTGCAGCGTATGGTGGTAACACAAAGACTGGTGCATCTATGGCGGTTATTTCAAATACATTGGCTATTGCGATGATACCTATCATGTACCTTGTACTTTTTGTTTTGATATAAAACATAATATTACATAAAGAAAGAAGAGAAAAATTTATTATGAACGGAATTTTATCAGTATCAGTTGCTCTGCTTGCAGGATTGCTAATGACAAGAATTTTTAAAATATTTAAGCTTCCTGCAGTAACATCATATCTTGTTGCCGGCGTTTTAATCGGACCATATTTTATTGGTGCGTTAAAACTTGAAAGTTTTGGATTTCAGACAATGGATGAAGTAAACAAGCTTGCTATTCTTTCGGATGCTGCGCTTGGATTTATTGCTTTTTCAATTGGTAGTGAATTCAGAAAAGAGGAGCTTAAAAAAACAGGAAAACAAGCGTTTGCGATTGGTGTTTTCCAAGCTTTGGCTGCAACACTTCTTGTTGATTTGGCGTTATATGCTATTCATATTTTAATGCCGGATAAGCTTTCTGTTCCACAACTTATCACACTTGGCGCAATTGCAACCGCAACAGCACCTGCAGCAACATTGATGGTTATCAAACAATATAAAGCTAATGGACCTTTAACAAAACTTTTGCTTCCGATTGTTGCTCTTGATGATGCAGTTGGTTTGATTATTTTTGCTGTATCGTTTGGTATTGCAAAGAGCTTGATAGTTGGTTCGGTTGATGTTGCATCAATAATAATAAATCCAATTATTGAGATTGTTGCATCGCTTGCTTTAGGTGCAATAATGGGATGGATATTGACTTATCTTGAAAAGTTGTTTAATTCAAATACTAATCGTTTGAACTTGACAATTGGTTTGGTTATGCTAACGGTTGCATTGACTTCAATTAAATTTGAAATTGGAACAATACATATTGGATTTTCATCACTTCTCACCTGTATGATGATGGGAACAATATTTTGTAATATCTGTCCGCTTTCTGAAAATCTTATGGGAGCTGCAGATAAATGGACATCGCCACTTTTTGCAGTGTTTTTTGTTATGAGCGGTGCGGCTTTGGAATTGAATGTATTTCTTGACATGGCAATTGTTATAATAGGCGTTGTTTATATTGTGTTTCGTTCTTTGGGGAAATATTTTGGAACATATTTTAGTGCAAAAATCACGAAGTGTTCAGCAGATATCTGTAAATATCTCGGTATCACACTTCTGCCTCAGGCAGGTGTTGCACTTGGAATGTGTGTAACTGCAATGCAACTCGGTGAACAGGGGGGATTGATTAGAAATATTACGCTTTTTGCTGTTTTGATTTATGAGCTTGTTGGTCCGCTGTTTACAAAAATGGCACTTACTGCTGCAGGCGAAATAAAGCCTATGTCTGAAGAGGTTAAAAACCGTAGGCAGAATTTGTTGAATAAGGGAAATATTTAATTTAATAAATAATTAAGACTATCTAAAAGAGGTGTTTGTTTTGAAAAAAACAGAAGTAAATATGTTATCGGGTTCGGTTTTTAAGGGACTTCTTCGTATGTCAGCCCCAATCATGGTAATGAATGTTGCACAATCGTTATTCACTATAATTGACATGACAATTTTAGGAAATCTTGTTGATGATAGTGCGGTTGGTGCGGTTGGCGCATGTGGAATATTGATAGCTTTAATTACCGGACTTTTTATAGGAATTTCCTCAGGCTCAAATGTTATTATTGCAAGACACATTGGCGGAAAAGACACGGAAGGCACAGAAAAAGCAGTTGGAACATCGATAATGTTAGGTGTTGTTGGTGGAATTTTCCTGACGATCATAGGTGTGATTTTTGCAGAAACTTTTCTGGTGATGACAAATTGTCCTGAGAGCCTTCTTAAAAAAGCGGTTATTTATTTTAAACTATATTTTGTGGGGGTTATTCCGCTTTTACTATATAGCTTCTGTGCAGCAATCCTTCGTTCAAAAGGTGATACTAAAAAGCCAATGCAGTTTTTATTGCTGAGTGGTGTTTTGAAAATTGTTTTAAACTACGTTTTCATTAAAGCTTTTAATACCTCGGTTGAAGGTGTTGGTTTTGCAACAATTATTGCAAATTTACTTTCATGTGGTTTATCTTTTGCGGCAATTATTAAAGATAAAAGTATTATTAAAATAAGTTTAAAAAAAATAAGATTTTATTCTAGAGAGGTTAAACAAATTCTTTTTATAGGTGTTCCTGCAGGATTGCAGCAAGCTCTTTATTCACTTGCTAATGTTGTTATAACAGCGGCGGTTAATAGCTTTGGTGCAGATGCGACAACAGGTATTTCTATTGCGAATCAGTTTGATGGGGTTCTTTATCATATTAGTTGTGCTCCGGCGATTGCACTTATGCCATATGTGGCACAAAATGTTGGAGCGGGAAACATAAAAAGAATGAAGGAGTCTGTTTTAAAGACAATGCTTATCACCACTTTATTTGGTGCAAGTTTTGGAATGCTTTCGGCAATCTTTTCGGGACAACTTTCATCTCTTATGACCAATAATCCGGCAGTTATTGAATATTCGAGACAAAAAATGATTATTATCTCAAGTACATATTTTATTTGCGGAATAAATGAGGCTATGGGAGCAACAATGAGAGGTATGGGAAAACCGATTGTTCCAACTGTTGCAACGTTTCTGTTTATGTGTGCACTCAGATTTGTTTGGGTATATGTCTTGTTCCCGTTATGCCCCAATTTCACATTCCTTTATCTTGTTTGGCCTGTTGGATGGATTTTGAGTATAATAACAATACTTTGTTTCTATTTTCCATCTTTTAAGAAACTTAAAGAGAAATATATGAATTAAATTGGTGTAAAGTATTGACGAAAAAATGAAAAAATGTTAATATATAATATATATAAGTATTATAAAAATAAGGAGAGATTTATTATGTTTAAAGAAGAAAAAGTTAAAAATTTACCTGTATATATTTTTGATACCAGGAAAGAAATGGGAGTTAAGGCAGCTGAGGATGCAGCTGCAATTCTTAAGAAGATTATTGCAGAAAAAGGTGAGGCAAACGTTGTTTTTGCCGCTGCTCCGTCACAGGATGATATGCTTGAAAGCCTTTTAAATCAGGATATTGATTGGTCAAAGGTTCGCGGTTTCCATCAGGACGAATATATTGGTATTGATAGCAGTGAACCTGCAGGTTTTGGTAACTTCCTTCGTCGTGCAATTTTTGATAAGGTTAATTTTAAAGAAGTTCATTATTTGCTTTGCCCTGAAGAAGAGGCTGAAAATAAGTGTAAAGAATACACAGAATTGCTTAAGAAATATCCTATCGACCTTATTTTCCTTGGTATTGGTGAAAATGGACATATGGCATTCAATGATCCTGCAGTTGCAGATTTTGAAGATCCATATATGATTAAAATTGTTGAGCTTGATGATGTTTGCCGTCAGCAACAGGTTAATGATGGTTGTTTTGCAACTCTTAATGATGTTCCAAAGCATGCTATGAGCTTAACAATGTCATTTATCATGTCTGTTCCTCATGCTGTTTGTGTTGTTCCAAACGACAGAAAGGCAAATGCAGTTTATAATGCACTCAGAGGACCTGTTACAACAGAATGCCCTGCAAGTATTTTGAGAAATCATCCAAGTGCAGTTCTTTATCTTGATAAAGATAGTGCATCTAAGCTTTAATGAATAAAAGATTTTTAGGAGTGAAAAAAATGGCTAAGTTAAAGGTTTTAGTTATTGGAGCTGCATTTTCGGCGGATTTACATGCAGATGGATATAGCCGTATTCTTGACAAGGTTGATATTGTGGGTATATGTGATAAGAACATGAACAGTATCAAGAGCCTTGCTGAAAGATATGGGTTTGAGGGATATACTGCGTATGATGATATTGATACTGCACTTAATGAGTGTGAGTGTGATTTAGTTGACATTTGTCTTCCAAACTTTATGCATCATGATGTTGCAATAAAGGCAATGAATAAAGGGCATAACATTATTTGTGAAAAGCCACTTGCAACAACTGTTGAAGATGCACAGGATATGGTTGACACGGCTAGCCGTTTAGGCAAGCACATATATTATGCAGAGGATTGGCTTTTTGCACCTGCATTCAGAAAAGCAAAAGATATTATCGAAAGTGGTCAGCTTGGCAAGATGTTATATGTGCGTGCGAGAGAGAGCCATAGCGGTTCACATAGCCCGTTTGCACAGACAATTAAATATTGCGGTGGCGGATGTATGGTGCATCTTGGTGTTCATCCGGTTGCTTTTATGCTTGCAATGAAGGATAATAAATGGTCACAGATTACAGCAATGACAACAGGAGGTCTTGACAAAAACATTGTCCACAAAACAATGGAGGGTGAAGATTGGGCAGGAGCTTTTGTGACGTTTGAAGATGGAACAATTTCAACCCTTGAAGCAAACTACATAACAATCGGTGGTATGGAGGATATCATGGACATATACTGCGAAAAGGGTTGCGTTCATGTTGATTTATCTTTCTCTGGTCCGGTTAAAGTGTTCTCAATTCCGGGACTTGATTATACCATTGAAAAGGCTGAGGTAACAACAGGTTGGTCAAATGTTGCGGTTGACGAGAAATATAATCTTGGATATTGTGGCGAAATTAACCATTTTGTTGATTGCTGCATTAATGATGTTGATGCCCAAGTGGGATTAAGAGGCGTTGATGGCTTGGAAACACTTAAGGTTATTAACCTCATATATAAATCAGCAAAAGAGGGCGTTAGCATAAAGAAAAACGAAGTTGTTTAGGGGTGATTATATGAAAGATATCAATATTCCGGTTACTATTGGTGGTGTTACGTTTAAAAATCCGTTTTTTGTAGCATCAGGACCAACAACTAAGTCTGTGAAACAACTTCTTAAAATTGAGGAAACTGGTTGGGCAGCGGCAAGTATAAAGCTTAGTATTGACCCTGCTCCATATATAAATCGCAAGCCTAGATATGGTCTTTTTAAGGAATATGATGCTTTGGCATTTACAGCTGAAAAGCGTTTAACTTTTGAACAGGGTTTAAAGCTTATAGCAGATGCAAAACCACTTCTTCACGATTTAAAGCTTATGGCAAACATTACCTATGCAGGAGACGAGGGTGTTTCTGGCTGGGTGAATATGGCAAAGAAGTTTGAAGAGGTTGGAGCGGATATTATTGAACTTAATATGTGTTGTCCAAACATGAGTTATAACATGGAGACAACAAGCGGCGGTGATTGTTCGCTTAAAAAACAGACTGGTGCAAGTATGGGTCAACAGGGAGATGTTGCGGCTGAAATTGTTAAGGCTATTAAGGAAAATATTTCAATTCCGTTGTTTGTTAAGCTCACACCTGAGGGAGGGCAAATTGCAAAAATTGCAAAGGCTCTGTATGCTGCAGGTGCAGATGCAGTTGGCGGAACGGGTAATAGACTTGGTATGCCGCCAATTAATCTTGATGAACCGGGAAAAGCGTTTTATCATCTTCAAGAAGAAATTTCAATGAGTTGTTATTGCAGTAAGTGGCTCAAACCTCTTGCACAACGTGATACATATGAAATCAGAAATGTCTGCGGAAAAGATGTTTCAATCATGGCAGCAGGCGGTGTAACAAACTGGCAGGATGCTGTTGAAATGATTCTTTGCGGCGGTGACCTGATTGGCGTTTGTTCTGAAACTTTGATTTCAGGATATGATATTTGCAGACCAATGATTGAAGGTCTTGATAAATATATGAAAGAGCATAATTACACAGAATTAAAGCAAATGCGTGGTGCGGTTGTTCCGCACATGAAGACTGCTCTTGATGTTACATTGTTTGACGGATATGCGCAGGTTAAAGATCCAAATCTTTCAGCACCATGTAAAAGTGCATGTCCACATCATGTTCCTATTCAGGCATATGTTCAGAAGATTGTTAAAGGTGAATATAGAGAAGCTTTTGATTTGATTACCGAGAAGAACGCTTTGCAGGGGCTTTGTGCTTTAGTTTGCAGTAGTCCTTGTGAGGATGCTTGTGTTCGTGGAGGAATTGATTCACCGGTTAAAATTCGCGAGCTTAAAAAGTTCATTCTTGAATATGGAAAGGCTAATAACTGGAAACCAAAGTGGACGGTTGCAAAGAGCAACGGACATAAGGTTGCGGTTATTGGTTCAGGAGCTTGTGGATTGAGTGCTGCAACAGAGCTTGTTAAGGCAGGATATGCGGTGACTGTGTTTGAAAAGGAAGAAAAGATTGGCGGAAGCATGAGATATGACATTCCTGATTATACATATGACAAAGCTATTCTTGATGATGAAATGGCAACTCTGGAGGCTGTTGGCGTTAAATTTGAGCTTGGATGTGAAATTTCAGATGTTAATGAGCTGAAGGCACAAGGCTTCGAGAAGGTCATAGTTGCAAACGGCAAAAACGAGTGCAAGGAAGAATATGATATTCAGGATACAAAGATGTTCTTAAATGCCTTGAATCATGGTGAAAAGATAAATGCTTGTGGCTCTGCTGTAGTGATTGGTAATGATTTAGCGGCTATTGATACTGCTCGTAGCTTGCGTCGTTTGGGTGCCGAAAAGATTACTCTTTTATGGACAAGTAAGCTTTCTAAAAAAGTATTTGAGGTAAGCACAATTGATGCAGCAAAAGCAGAGGGCGTTGTTGTTCTTGATAACATTTCAAATGCAAAAGTTAACAATGGAAAAGTTGTTTTCAGCCGTGAAGGAATTGAAATGGAGATTAAGTGTGACGCTGCATATATGTCACATGACTATCTTGCAAAGGTGATTTCAGGTGATGCAGATTTCATGATTGATGCAAAAGCAAAGACTGACAATATTATTTCTGCAATAAGTGCAGGAAGAAATGCGGCAGCAGAACTTGATGCAGCAATTTGCGGAGAAGAAGCGAAAATCACACCTATTATGCCTGTTAATACAGTTAATGTGGAAATGGTTAAAGAACGTAATGGCTATATTAAGAAGAATATGAACAAGCTTATGCTTGACGAAAAAGGCGAAGATAGAGTTAAGTCCTTTAAACCATATTCAAGAACAATGACAGAGGAAGAGGCGAAGAAGGAAGCATCACGTTGCTTGAATTGCGGATGTGGTGAGGGATGTCAACTTTGTAAAACAATTTGCACAGATTTTGCACCTGAAATTTCGGATACCGATACAATGCATATAAAACGTGAAGAATGTGTTGCTTGCGGAATGTGTTTTAATCGTTGTCCTAATGGAAATATTGAAATGGTTTATGCAGATAACCACTAAAAATTTTTAAGGAGATGGAAGAAATGTATAATGTAAATTTTGATATAACAGATAAGGTTGCAGTAATCACCGGCGCCGGAGGAATTATATGCGGAGCTATGGCTCGTGAGATGGCTAAGAAGGGTGCAAAAATTGCGCTTCTTGACCTTATGATTGAAAATGCGGAGAAAATTGCTGAAGAAATTTGTGCCGCAGGCGGTGAGGCTATTGCAATAAAGACAAATGTTCTTGAAAGAGAGAGTCTTGAAGAAGCCAAGGCAAAGGTTTTAGAAAAATTCTCAAGAATTGATATTTTAATAAACGGTGCGGGTGGAAACAAGCCACAGGCAACTGTTTCAAAGGATTTGGATTTTTTCCATCTCGATTTAGATGCATTCAAATGGGTGTTTGACCTTAACGTAACCGGCGCAGTTTTAACAACAATGGTGTTTGGTGAGGTTTTTGCGAAGCAAGGTGAGGGTAATGTTATTAATATTGCCTCAATGTCGAGCTATCATCCGCTTACAAATACAGTTGCATATTGTGGCGCAAAGGCAGCAGTTGCAAACTTCACAGAATGGATGGCAACACACTTTAACCAAAACTATGGCAACAATATTAGAGTAAATGCTATTGCTCCGGGATTTTTGCTCACAAATCAGAACAGATTCTTATTGACAAATGAAGATGGCAGTGCAACAGACCGTGGTCAGCGTGTTCTTGCAAAAACTCCGATGGGAAGATATGGCGAACCTGAGGAAATGGTTGGACCTGTTATTTTCCTTTGTTCTGATGCAGCATCATTCGTTAACGGTGCAGTATTGCCTGTTGATGGTGGTTTTTCATCATATTGGGGAGTTTAATTATATTACTAAAAGAGAGAAGGGTTATTTATGGCTTATCATCACGTTTCATATGAAAAGTTGGTTAAGTTTTGTGTAGATGTCTTTAAAGGATATGGCTTTAGCGAAGAGGATAGCAAGCAAATCACAGAGGTTTTGCTTGAGGCTGATCTAACAGGAATTGAATCACATGGTATTCAAAGATTAATCAGATACCACAAGGAAATAACAGAGGGTATGGTTAAGATTGATTCTGTTCCGGAAATTGTTAAGGAAACACCATTATCCGCAGTTATTGAGGGTAATGATGGCATGGGTCAGGTGCTTGGCGCAAAAGCTATGAAGATTGCTATTGAAAAGGCAAAGAAATCAGGCTTTGGTATGGTTACACTCCGTAACTCAAACCACTATGGTGTTGCCGGATATTATTCGCGTATGGCAGCAGATAATGGACTTATTGGTATATGTATGACAAACACCGAGGCAATAATGGTGCCGACCTTTGGTAAACAGGCAATGCTTGGAACCAATCCAATTGCATTTGCAATGCCTGCAGACCCTGTTCCATTCTCATTTGATGCGGCAACAACTGTTGTTCCACGTGGCAAATTGGAGGTTTATGTTAAGAGAGGAAATGGACTTCCTTTAGGTTGGGCACTTGACGAAACAGGAAATGATAGTGACCAGGCAGACCGTGTTCTCAAGAACATAATAGCAAAAACCGGTGGCGGAATTCTTCCACTTGGTGGTTCAGGTGAAATGACCTCGGGATATAAGGGATATGGTTTTGCAATGCTTTGTGAAATTGCAACTGCAATTTTGTCAGGCGGAACTACCTCAAATTACATATACAAAACTCCGGGTTGTTCAAATATTGCTCAGTGCTATATCGCTTTGGATTATGGCATGTTTGGAGATAAGAAAGAGATTGAGGCTGCTTTGTCTAAATATCTTCAAGAAATTCGTGATTCTGCAAAGGCAGACGGACAAGAACGTATTTATATTCATGGCGAGAAGGAATTTGAGGCAAGAGAGAACGTTGTTAAGAATGGCGTATCCTTGAACGAAAAAACCTATAGTGAAATGACGATGATTGCTGAATATACAGGTGCGACCGCAAGTCTCCCTGAATATCTCGATTAATAGCGTTAAAAAGGCGCAGAAAATTTGCTACGCCTTTAACTTTATAAATGAGAATATCATTCGTTTGGAAAATATAGTTGGATATATTTCAAAGTGATTATATAAAAGTTAAGGAGAAAAAATTATGTCAACAGTAGAACAACAGGTATCTAACACCATTTCTAATCAGGGCGAAGTGGCTAACAATAGCGATTTAAGAGCTATGAGAACAGCGTTGATTGGATTAGGCAGAATTGGATGGAACTATCATTTGCAAGAGATAATCTCACATAAGGGATTCTCTCTTTGTGCGGTTGTTGA
>JAZNGL010000094.1:0-15883 GCA_045576435.1 Clostridia bacterium | reverse complement strand
ATAAGGTTTCATCAATAAAGAAATAAATCATCAACTCGGATTTTGAAGAATTTAACTATATTAAACTTGATTCAAAAAAAATTTCTGCAAATGATATAATTATAGAAATGCAAACTCCGCCGGTTATGTGTGACAGAAAACTAATTGTTGTTAAAAATTGTGGTATTTTTGAAAATTCCACTTCCAAGGATTTTAAGGAGCTTGTTTCTGAATTATCTGACTTGCCTGAATATTTGTGTGTTGTTTTCACAGAATTGGATTTTAATAAAAAGAAAGAAAAAAATCTCGAAATCTTTAACAAAAACGGAGCAATTGTTAAGTTTGACTTCTTGCCGCAAGGTCAGTTTGAACTTTGGTTAGAAAAACTATTTGAGGCTCAAAATAAACAAATTCTTATACGCGACTTGAAAACCATTGCCTCACGTTGTTCATATTCAATGGCAAGTGCTTTTAATGAATATAATAAGTTAATTTCCTATGCGGGCGAAAAAACAAAAATAACCGAAAATGATGTTGATTTGGTTGTTTCAAAAACAACCGAAAGTCGTATTTTTGATATAATCGACAATATTGCGCTTGGCAAAACAACTAAAACAATTGAAGAAATAAACACGCTTGAAGCAATCGGAGAAAATCCATCAACGGTCATGTCGCTTATAGCAAGCAGAATTTCTGAGTTGTTAATGCTAAAACATCTCATGGCCGATAGGCTAAACGCTAAAGAAATTGCTGAATATTTTGAACCAAAACGTCCGCCATTTGTTATTCAGAAACTAACCGAGCAAAGTCGGAGATTTGACGAAAAACATCTTCGTCACATGGCTCTTAAAGGCTTAAAATATACGGCAGATGTGCGTTCGGGCTCACTTGATAAATGGAATGCCGTTTATATGTATGTGTCAGAATTTATAAACAAATAATTCTTTTGACGTTTTTTGACATATTATGCTTGACTCTAAAATGTTTCTAAGATAAAATTAAAAGCAGAAGCTGAGCTCCTGCTTTTATTTTTTAACTTGAAATTATGCTTCCGCATGCAATACGCTTTCCGCCACTTCCTGTTGGCTGAGAAACATAGTCATCCGGTGATTGATGAATAACCACAGATTTTCCAATCACATCATCGGGGAAAAATTTATTACTGAAAAACAGCATTTTAGCAGTCCCGGCATTTGAAAACAGCACAGGAAAGTCGCCTGCATGATTTCCATGCTGTTCTCCTGTTGGATTCCAATGTCCTCCGGCTGCTTCAAATGGGTTTTCGGTATGTATGCTTCCACAGGTATCGTTTTGGTGAATGTGAAAAGCAAATGGTCCTATTTGAGGCGTTTCACTGGTTGCTTCTTTATAATCAGGCAACCCAAAAATTTCGGCTTCAACCCAGCTGCCGTCCGGAACTCCTAAAAACTTTACCGTTCCGTGAATTTCAGGAGCAAGGTCGCTGCCGACAATATAGGCAATCGCATCATAAACTTCTAACATTGTTATCTCCTTTCTGCCCGTTCTTTTTAGAGTTGCGATTGTGTTACGGGCTATACACATTCAGAAAAGATTTTGAAATTTCTTTTACTATATACTATGTGTTTTTTTCAAACAAGTGAAAAGTTAAATTTATGAAAGGGTGATAATATGTCAAGAACCATAAAAGCAATTTGTGTGTTGTTGGGACTATTTTGTGTTATGGGGTCTTTAACAAAAGAGCTTTCGACAAACGATAATGTCGCCGCAAAAGATGTTGAAATGAAAGCTGTTTGGTCGGCAACCGTTTTTTCTCTTGATTATCCTCAAGTCCCCACTAACGACTCTAAAGTTCTTCAACGTAATCTTGATGAAATGCTGCAAAACGTTCAGGAATTAGGGTTTAACACTATTTTCTTTCAGGTGAGACCCTCTTCTGATGCTTTTTATAAATCTGATATTTTTCCTTGGTCAAAATATTTAACAGGCACTCAAGGGCTTGCCCCTTTGAACAACTTTGACCCTCTTGAATATCTTATTGCACAAGCCCACGCAAAAGGGATTTCAATACACGCATGGATAAATCCATATCGTGTCATCGCAACCGAAAACGATAAAAATTCCTTGTCTCCGGATAGCATTCCTCAAAAATATCCCGAGCTTATTGTTGAACACAACAACGGAAAGTTATATCTTAATCCGGGAGAGCCAATGTCGAACAAACTGATAATCGATGGGGTTCTTGAAATCATTAGGAATTATGATGTTGACGGAATACATATAGATGATTATTTCTATCCGGATAGTTCTTTTAAAGATAGCGAAACCTTTGCAAAATATGGCGGAAGCTTTTCTGACATTGGCGATTGGCGAAGAAACAATACCTATAGTCTGATTTCGGGAATCCACAATGCAATAAACAAGGAAAAACCGAATGTTATGTTTTCGCTAAGTCCCTGTGGAATTTGGGCAAATAAAGAATCTCATCCATTAGGCAGCGATAGCAAGGGTGTTCAGTCATACTATGACTATTATGCAGACACTCGTTTGTGGGTTAAGGATGAAATTGTTGATTGCATATTGCCTCAGATTTATTGGAACACAGGTAACGCTGTTGCGGATTTTGAAAAACTTGCCCGATGGTGGAATGATGTTGTTGATGGAACAAATGTTAAGCTTTGTATTGGGCAGGCAGCATATAGAGTTTCTGAGGAAACGAACCCAAGCTCTGTTTGGTATGGTCAATCCGGTCTTGACGAGCTTGAACATCAAGCCAGTCTTTTGCAATCCCTTAAAAATGTTTCAGGCAGAGCATATTACAGATTAGGCTGCATTCTGGATAACGAACTCCTCAGCTCTCATACAACCGATTTAAACTCTCGTGTTCCCATGCTTTTTTACGATATGAAAGATTGTCTATGGGCAAAGGATGCCATTGAAGCTCTTTATAGCAAAGGTATTGTTAATGGTATGGGCGATGGTTCTTTTGGTTGTTTTTCTCCTGTCACCAGAGCCGACTCCACTTTAATGCTCACAAGAATGATGAACAAAACAACCACATTCACAGAAAACTTTTCGGATGTGACCGCCGACAAATACTATTATAACGAAATTGGCGTTGCAAAAGCTCTGGGTTATGCAGCAGGTCGGGGCGATAATCTCTTTGACCCTCAGGGAAATATAACCCGACAAGATATGGCGGTTATGGCATATAGAGTTTTGAAAGCTGAGGGTAAAATAAACTTCAAGGGAAATTCAAGCCTTTCCGCCAAATTCACAGATTCACACAATATTGCCGAATACGCAATCGAAGCAGTTTCTGCAATGACCGAAAATAACTACCTGAGTGGTTATGACACGGGTGAATTTAAGCCTCTTTCAAACGCAACTCGGGCCGAAACTGCTGTATTCTTATATAAAATTCTTTCAAAATAAAAAGTTGGCTATCTTAATTAACGTTCGCTTATTCGCAATTTAAACGAGTTTCTTTTACTCCGGATTTCGCAGTTTAAAGATAGGAATTTCCGCACAATAAAAAACGGCTGAGCATGTTAAAATGCTCAGCCTTCTTTGTTTTTTGTTAATTAAGCTTTGCCAACAGAACCGAAAAGCTCCATTTTTTCTTTTACTGTTTCCTTTATTGCCTCAACACCAGGAGCAAGAACCTTTCTTGGATCAAAACCCTTGCCTTCAAGGTCTTTTCCTGCTTCAAAATATTTTCTAACAGCAGCAGTAAATGAAATCTGGCACTCTGTGTTAACATTAATCTTGCTTACGCCTAAAGAGATTGCTTTCTTTATCATATCTTCCGGAATTCCTGTTCCGCCATGAAGAACTAATGGCATTGGAGATGTCTTTTCGCTGATTTTAGCAAGCACATCAAAATTAAGTCCCTGCCAGTTTGCAGGATATTTACCATGAATATTTCCAATACCTGCAGCAAGAATATCAACGCCAAGGTCCGCAATCATTTTACATTCATCCGGATCTGCAACCTCACCGCCGCCAATAACGCCATCTTCTTCACCGCCGATTGCTCCAACCTCTGCCTCAACAGAGATTCCTTTTTCGTTTGCAATCTTTATAAGCTGCTTTGTCTTTTCAATATTTTCATCAATTGCATAATGTGAACCATCAAACATAACAGAAGAAAATCCTGCATCTATGGCATTTAACGCCGCATCATAACTACCGTGGTCAAGATGAATAGCCACCGGAACAGTGATGTTGAGACCTTCAAGCATGCCCTTAACCATTCCTACAATCGTCTTAAATCCTCCCATATATTTTCCTGCGCCCTCTGAAACGCCAAGAATAACAGGTGAATTACACTCCTGAGCAGTTAAAAGAATTGCTTTTGTCCACTCCAGATTGTTTATGTTAAACTGTCCAACTGCATATTTCTCTTTTTTTGCTTTTTTAAGCATTTCTGTAACTGAAACTAACATTATATCTTCTCCTCTGCATAATAGTCTATATATATAATATACCACTTTGCCAAAAATATGTCAACAAAAAAGTCCTTTAAATATTGTTTTTTAATTTAATAAGTGCTTATCACTCACCTCGGAAAAACTTAAAAGAATTTTTTTAAGCAATGCTTTATTTTCCGCTCTTTCAAGCAACGGATCCTTTATCAAAAGCTCATTTGCCACATCCTTAGCTTTTTTAAGCAATTCCATGTCCGTTGAAAGATTGGCTATGTGCAATTCCGGAAGTCCATGCTGGCGAACTCCCAAAAATTCTCCAGGTCCGCGAAGCTCGAGATCTTTTTCCGAAATTTTAAATCCATCATTTGTTTCACACATAATTTTTATGCGTTCTTTTGCAATATCTCCGCCTTCGCAAAACAACAGACAATATGATTGATAACTACCTCTGCCGATACGTCCTCTGAGCTGATGCAACTGCGATAACCCAAACCGTTCCGCATTTTCAACAATCATAACTGTTGCATTTGCAATGTCAACACCAACCTCAATAACCGTTGTACAAACGAGGATATCAATTTCCCGATTTGCAAAACGCGTCATAATTTTTTGTCTTTCTGCCGGTTTTAATTTGCCATGGATAACATCTATAGAAAAATCAGAGAACACACCTTTTTTTAGTTTTTCAGCATACTCCGTTGCAGACTTTGCCGAAAGAGTTTCGGATTCTTCAATCAACGGGCACACAATATATATCTGTCGGCCTTCTTTTATGTTTTTTATAACAAACTGATTTGCACGTTCTCTGTCTTTTTTCTTTAATCCATAGGTTTCTATTGGCTTTCTGCCCGGCGGCAATTCGTCTATTGTTGAAATGTCAAGGTCTCCATATAATATTAACGATAACGTTCGGGGAATTGGTGTTGCCGTCATAACAAGAGTGTGAGCATTTGTTCCTTTTTCAGTCAATAACGTTCTTTGACGAACCCCAAATCGATGTTGTTCATCCGTGACAACAAGGGTAAGATTTTTAAAACTAACTCTATCTGAAATCAAGGCATGTGTACCTATAACAATTTTAGCAGAGCCATTTTCAATATCCGCGAGACTTTGTCGTCTTTCCTTGGCAGACATACTCCCGCTTAAAAAAACTGTTTTAAAACCGAATTTTTCAAATAACGGTTTTAAATTTTTATAATGTTGAACCGCCAATATCTCTGTCGGTGCCATTAAAGCCGCCTGAAATCCCGCATTAACCGTTGCATATATAGCTGCTGCTGCAACCATTGTTTTTCCCGAGCCAACATCCCCCTGAACCAAACGATTCATTGGAATTGCTTGTTTTAGATCAAGGCAAATCTCATTTATAACCCGTTTTTGCGCCCTTGTTAAATCAAATGGTAATGCTTTTGCAAACTCTGCAATACATTTCACATTTTCTATTGGCGTTGCTGAATATTTATACCTCTCACCCCGCATCATAATTATGCCCGCCTGCATGATAAATAATTCTTCAAAAGCGAGACGATGTCGCGCAGCTTCAAACTCGTTTAAATCCTTTGGCAGATGTATAGCTTTAAGCGATTTCCAAAGTGGCATCAAATTTTCCTGAGCAATTATTTCATCGGGAAGTGTTTCGGGAAAGCTTTCATCAATTAATTCCAAGGCTTTCTCTACTGCTATCCTGATATTGTTTTGTGAAAGACCGTTTGTTGCCGGATATACCGACAAAATTCTTCCCGTCATTTTGTTTGCCAGTGCATTCACCTCTATGACAGGGTTAACCATTTCAAAATATTGTCCCTTATAAACAGCCTTGCCATAAAAAGTAAATTCCGCAGCTCCTTTAAGAGTTGCGGAAATATATGGTGCGTTAAACCACGTTACACGCATGATAGCCGTTCCGTCACTAACAAAACCTTGAGTAACAGAAACACGATTTTTTGACCTATATGACTTTACATCCTGCACCAAGCTACCGCAAACACAAACAATTTCATTGTCCATAAGTTCAGAAATGCTTTTTATTTGCGAACGGTCCTCATATGTCCTTGGAAAATGAAAAATCAAATCCTCAAGTGTGTTGATGCCTAAACGTCTGAACATCTTGGCACGCACTTCTCCAATGCCTTTCATATATTGGATATTATCACTTAACTTCATAACAAGCACCATAGCCTTTCTGCAAAGAAAATCCACAAAAGTTCTATGACAATTTTATTCAACGGAGATTATATAACTATATACCGGTTGCCCGCCAAAATAAAGCGCAACATCAATTTCTGTAAATTTGCTTTCTAAATCGGCTAAAAGCTTCTCTGCATTTTCCTTGCTGACATCTTCTCCATAATAGATTGAAAGAACTCCCGACTCATCATTAACAAGCTTTTCCGCAAGTGCAAAAACAGCTTTTTCCGGTGCATCTGTCACAGAAACAATATCCTTTCCGTCAATGCCAAGAAAGTCTCCCTCTTTGATTTCAACGCCATCAAGAACGGTATCTCTTGCCGCAAACGTAACTTGTCCACAGCTAACACCTTCTGCAAATTCCTCCATCGCAGATGCATTATCCTCCGGCGTCATACTCTCATCAAACGCCATCATTGCAGATATCCCCTGTGGAATGTTAACTGTATGAATCACAACTATATTCTTTTCGGTGAGATCGTTCACTTGCTCTGCTGCAAGAATAATATTTTTGTTGTTCGGGAGAATAAAAACGGTTTCTGCCGGAATTTTTTCAACAGCATCAAGCAACTGTTGTGTGCTTGGATTCATTGTTTGTCCGCCTTCTATTATTTCATCAACATTAAGAGAAGAAAATAACTCTGAAAGTCCCGGACCTGCAGAAACTGCTGCAAAACCATATTTTTGAGTTATCTCCTTGGAAACAGGCTCTTGTGCATCTTTCTTTTCTCCCATAATAGCCTTCTCCTCATGCTGATATTTCATGTTGTCAATTTTAAGATTTGTGAGTTCCCCAAGCTTGAGCGCCTGCTCAATAACAAATCCCGGATGATTTGTGTGTATATGCACCTTAACAATATCTTCATCATCAATAACAATCATGCAATCGCCTTTTTCGCTTATTGCAGTTTTAAATTGAGTTGCTTGTCTGTCTTTAGTTTTGTTTATAATGAATTCGGTACAATAAAGATATTTAATATCAACCGTTGTAGCTGCGGCTCCGCTGTTAACTGTCTTGACAGGGCTAGCCTCTTTAGCTTCAATCGATGTTCCATTATCAAGTGCATAAAGAGCTCCCTCTATCAGAACAATAAGTCCCATACCTCCGGCATCAACAACCCCTGCTTGTTTTAATGCAGGTAACATTTCTGTTGTGCCTTTGAGACTTTCCTCTCCGGCAGAGAAAATATCATGAAGATATTTATCCAAATCAACATCAGCATTATATTCCGCATCTGCATATTCTGAAATCTGACGAATTACCGTTAAAATTGTTCCTTCTGTCGGCTTCATAACAGCTCTATACGCAGTTGATGCACTGCTTAAAAGTGCCGTTTTTATGTCTTCTGCCGAAAGAGTTTCTTTGTTTTCAACACCTTTAGAAAAGCCACGGATAATCTGAGAAAGGATAACGCCTGAGTTTCCACGTGCATTTCTGAGCGAAGCAGAAGCAAGCTTGCTTAACAATTTTCCTGCATGCTCGGTGTCATATTCAGATATAGCTGCCGTTGCCCCACTGAAAGTGAGGCTCATATTTGTTCCTGTGTCACCATCGGGAACAGGAAAGACATTCAAATCATCAACAGCTTTTCTTTTATTATTTAAATTAGCTGAAGCAGACTGAATCATCAGCTTTAAAGTTTTCGCATCTATATTTTTCACGCCTAATCCTCCCTGATTATTCAACGCGGATACCCTCAACGTTTATTAAAACATCTGAAACCTCCATGCCTGTCATTTTCTCGATGTTATATTTAACGTTGTTTCGTATTGTTTCACCGATTGTACCTATATTCAAGCCATATTCAACAATGATAAAAAGCGACAACTCAATAACATTGTTCTCTGTTTTGACTTTTATTCCTTTATCCATATTTTCTTTTTTTAACAATCCAGATATTCCGTCCTTGCTGCTTTTTGTGCACATGCCAACCACACCATAGCATTGAGTGGCAATATATCCCGCAAGCTTTGCAATAACGGTATTAGAAATTCTTATTGTTCCTTTTTCGTTTATAATTTCAGTACCCATAATCATTCCTCCGTCCAAGAATTATTAAAACAATCTAATATATATCCTATATTTTTAATAAGCTAAAACCTATTCATCATTATATTACACTATTTTTGTCTTAAGGTCAAGAGTTTTCGTGAAATCAACCGATTGTTTTCTTTTAATCATCGCCAATAAATCTGCTTTTTAATAGTCTATGATAAAATTAAGTTAAAATTTATTTTAAAAGTCTTGAATAGTTTATAAATATATGCTATAATTTTATAGATATATCTAGGTATATAGTTTTGAAATTTTAAGAAAGGTTGGTGTATTATGAAAAACAACGAGAAGCTATCGTCAAAAACCGTCAAAATACTAACGGGAATTGGCGTTGCCTTTGGAGCAGTTATGGTGTTTTTTATCTCATTTTTCTTATCGTTTAATTTTATGGTAAATCCTATTTCAATATCAGTTGCAGATGACGATATAAAGCAAGAAAACATGGAACTTAAATCCCAGGTTAAAGCTCTTGAAGACGAAGTTGAATTGCTTAACACAACAATAGAAAAATATCGCAACAAAGCCTCTGCACCAACACCCTTACCCGATATAGATAACTCTTCTTCAAGTTCAACCAACACAACCCAAAAAACTGTACAAACAGATAAAAGTTCTGAAAGCCAAACACCATCTGGTTCTGACAAAACAACCAACACATCGGCTGATAACGAAGAGGAGGAGCAGATTACCTTTACTCCGGAAACTGTTATAACTCCCAACGATTCTGAAACTAATACATCTATAACGATAATAGATGTTTCTGAATAATATTTTATTTTTAGGAGGAATATTATGTCAATAAAATACAAAAGAGTTATGTTGAAAATCAGTGGTGAAGCACTTGCCGGTGAAAAGGGTTTTGGTCTTGATTCTTCAACAATAACAACAATCGCTCAAAAAATAAAGGAATGCTCTGAGCTTGGATGCGAAATAGCCATCGTTGTCGGAGGCGGCAACTTCTGGCGCGGAAGAACCGGAGAAGGCATGGACAGAACTCGTGCAGACCATATGGGCATGCTTGCAACCGTTATTAATTCGCTTGCACTTCTTGATGCCTTAGAACAGCAAGGCGTTCCAACAAGAGTTCAAACCGCTATAGAAATGCGTCAGATTGCTGAACCTTATATAAGACTAAAGGCCATGCGCCATCTTGAAAAAGGCAGAGTTGTGATATTTGCTTGCGGAACAGGAAATCCTTTCTTCTCAACAGATACAACCGCCGCTCTCAGAGCTGCTGAAATAGATGCAGAAATAATACTCCTCGCAAAGAAAGTTGATGCCGTTTATGATAGCGACCCACATATAAATCCTAACGCTGTTAAGTTTGACAGTTTGAGTTATATTGATGTTCTCAATCGCGGCCTTGGAGTTATGGATTCAACTGCAACATCATTATGTATGGATAACAATATACCAATTCTTGTTTTTGGTCTTGATAATCCCGAAAACATTAAGCGCGCTGTTATGGGCGAAAGCATTGGAACAATTGTAAAATAATAAATATTAAGGAGAATAAATTATGAAGAATGCTGAAACAAAGATGGAAAAGTCAATCGCCGCTCTTCAAAGCGATTTAGCGGCTATAAGAGCAGGCAGAGCAAATCCCGCAATTTTAGATAAGGTTACTGTTGAATATTATGGTGTTCCAACTCCAATCCAGCAGGTTGGAACGGTTTCTGTTCCTGAAGCAAGAACTATCACAATTCAACCATGGGATACTTCGATATTGTCTGACATAGAAAAAGCAATTCTTAAATCAGATGTTGGTATCACTCCAAATAACGATGGAAAAATCATCCGTCTTAACTTCCCACCGCTGACCGAAGAAAGAAGAAAAGACCTTGTTAAGGGCATTTCAAAACGCGGTGAAGAATGCAAGGTTTCAATAAGAGGAATCCGCAGAGATGCTATCGAAAGCTTTAAAAAGCAGAAAAAAGATGGAGAAATTACCGAAGATGATCTAAAAGAGCTTGAAACAAAAATCCAGAAGCTAACTGATAAATTTGTAGCAAATGTTGAAAATATTATTTCCGATAAAGAGAAGGAAATTATGGAAGTATAGTTTTCATCAATCTGATATGGAAAACGGAAGGTTTTATATGTTTTTTAAGCAAAAAAAGAAAAATGTTCTTGACATGTCAAATATTCCAGCACACATTGGAATCATAATGGACGGGAACGGCAGATGGGCAACAGGCCGTGGCTTGCCGAGAAGTGCTGGGCATCGCGCCGGCGCCGAAACTCTTAAAAAAATTGTTGTATATTGCAATAGCATTGGCGTTAAATGTGTTACTGCCTATGCTTTCTCAACCGAAAACTGGAATCGTCCCCAAAAAGAGGTTGATGCCCTCATGGATTTATTATATATGTATCTTCAACAAGTTGAAGAACAGTTCGGTGGGACAAATGTTATTTTGAGGGTAATCGGAGACCGTTCTCCGCTTTCTGACAAAATCAACAAAGCTATTGACTATGCTGAAGAATATACCTCAAAAAACACAGGCTTGATTCTCAATGTTGCGTTAAACTATGGTGGAAGACACGAAATAGTCACCGCAGCTAAGCAAATTGCAACGCTTGCTAAACAAAATGAGCTTGACCCTAATGATATTTCCGAGGAATATATGTCGCAATTTATGTATACAAAAAATGTTCCTGAAGTAGATTTGATAATTCGGCCAAGTGGCGAATATCGTCTTTCAAACTTTTTGTTGTGGCAGGCGGCATATGCTGAATTTTGGTTTAGTAATATAAACTGGCCGAGTTTTTCGGAAAAGGATATGGAACAGGCAATTATTGATTATCAACGAAGAAACAGAAGATTTGGAAAGGTGTAAATATCTAAATGAAAACAAGAATTATTACAGCTTTGGTCTGTGTTCCGCTACTCGTTGCGGCAATCCTCTCCGGCAGCATTGTTATTACAGTTGCCGTGATAGCCGTATCTTTGATTGGAACAATAGAGTTTTATAGAGCTGTTGGAATTTATAACAAGCGTACGCTATGTGCAGCAGGATATGCATTTTGCATAATAGTTCCGCTTTTGCCATGGATAACTCGCTTTTTTGATTCAACGAAGCTTAATATGATATTAATTTTTATAGCAATGCTATTTCTATTTTTTATCATGCTTCGTCAACATAAAGATGTTAAAATAACAGATGTTAGCTTGGTGATTTTTTCGACAATCTATATTCCATATTTTTTGTCGAATATATTAAAAATAAGCTTGCTGGATAATGGACATTTTTACATATGGCTTGTTTTTATAGGTGCTTTTTTAACAGATTCTTTCGCATATTTTATCGGCATTTTCTTTGGCAAACATAAGCTTTGCCCCGAAATTAGCCCTAAAAAAACTATTGAAGGTGCAATAGGCGGAGTTGTTGGCTGTGTTTTATCTTATTTTGTCTACGGCATAATCCTGAATAACTTTTTCAGCCTTAACATTAACTATGTTGAAATATCTGTTTTAGGTTTTTTAGTTGCTATTGTTGCGGAATTTGGCGATTTGGTTGCATCAATAATCAAACGCTGGTGCAAAATTAAGGATTATGGAACGCTTTTCCCCGGTCATGGAGGAATTCTTGACCGCTGTGATAGCGTAATTCTGGTGTCCCCGATGATATATTTATTTTTATCATTAATAGGCATATAAACAAAAGATAAAGGTGCAGAGTTATATCTGCGCCATTTATTTTATTAATTAAAACCATTTTGAAGGGTGGTTAAATAATGAACATTTCTATTCTTGGCTCAACCGGTTCAATCGGTACACAAGCGCTTGAGGTTGTGGATGACCTCAAGGGTATTAAGGATATATCCGTTATAGGAATAACAGGAAACTATAACACCGAGTTATTGGAAAAACAAGCAAGGAAATATTGCCCTAAACTCGTTGCCGTTGCAAATGAAGCAAGCTATTGTGATTTAAAAACAAGACTTGCAGATACTGAAATAACAGTCCTTTGCGGTGAAAGTGGCTTATGCGAAGTTGCTGCAAACGACGAAACTGATATGGTGCTTTCTTCCATTGTCGGCTTTGCCGGTCTTGTCCCAACACTTAAAGCCGTGGAAGCCGGCAAAGATATAGCATTGGCAAACAAAGAAACTTTAGTCACAGCAGGCTCGTTGTTCACCAATGCAATAAAAGAAAAAGGTGTTAAGCTCTTGCCTGTTGATAGTGAACACTCTGCTATTTTTCAATGTATAAACGGAAATAAGCACGAAGAAATCAGAAAAATTCTTCTAACTGCATCCGGCGGGCCTTTCTTTGGAAAAAACAAACTTGACTTGGAAAACATCACAAAGGTGCAAGCTCTCAAGCATCCGAACTGGTCAATGGGTGCAAAAATCACAATCGATAGTGCAACTCTGATGAACAAAGGTTTGGAAATTATTGAAGCAAAATGGTTGTTTGATGTTGATATTTCAGATATTGAAGTTGTCGTTCATCGTGAAAGCATCATTCATTCAATGGTTGAATTCAACGATTTGAGCGTTATTGCACAATTGTCATGCCCCTCTATGAAGCATCCAATTCAATATGCATTTACCTATCCGAATCGCCTAATTGCTAATGACAAACGACTTTCTTTAGTTGATTTAGGTAAGCTTACCTTTTTTAACCCTGATGAAGAAACCTTCAGGTGTCTTGCTTTAGCAAAGCAAGCAGGCAAAGAAGGCGGTATTATGCCAACGATTTTAAATGCCGCAAACGAAGTTGCCGTTGCCGCTTTTCTGAATGACAAAATAAAGTTTTTAGAAATTGCTGAACATGTTGAACGAATTTTATCGTTATATAAAAATAAATTAAATCCTTCAATTGAGGACATAATAGAAATCGACAAATCAATAAGATTGGAGCATATTCTATGATTGGAACAATTATTTTTGCAATACTTGTTTTTTCTATCATCGTGCTAGTTCACGAATTTGGCCACTTTTTAACAGCTCGTTTGTTCAAGATAAAAGTATATGAATTTTCTGTTGGAATGGGCCCTAAAATATTTTCAAAACAAAAAGGCGAAACCCTTTATTCAATCAGGGCAATTCCTATGGGTGGTTTTTGTAGTATGGACGAGGATTCCCCTGAAAAAAAAGAGGGTGCTTTCACAACAAAACCCTGGTATGCAAGAGTGATTGTTTTGGCAGCCGGTGCCGCTATGAATATTTTGTTAGGTTTTATCATCTGTCTCGCTTTTATTTCTTTTTCCTCCGATAGCATCGCAAGCGTTGTTGTTGACAGAGTTGTTGAAGGAGCTTCCTTGGATGGATTTTTGCAAGAAGGCGATAAAATTGTCTCACTCAACGGAACAAAGGTAAACATAAAAAAAGATATCGACTTCACTATGCAACAAAACCATGGCGAAGATTGTAATATTGTTATAAAGCGCGACAAAGAAGTCATATCGCAAAATTTTAAACCTTATGCGACCCAATATGCTGACGGAACTCCTGCATATATTGTCGGTTTTTATCCAAAACTCGAAAAAGCCACTCCTCTTGTAGTTTTAAAAGAGGCGTTTTTCCAGACAGTGTGGATGGCCAAAATAGTCTTTGTTTCTATTGGAATGTTGTTAAACGGTGAAGCAAGTGTCAATGATGTTTCAGGCCCTGTTGGTGTTGTCGGCGCAATGAACAGCACTGCCCAAAACGGCGGTTTGCTCGCTCTTTTATATTTTGCCGGATTTATTTCCGTCAACATCGGTCTTATGAACCTTCTTCCAATTCCCGCCCTCGATGGTGGCAGAATTTTCTTTGTTTTTGTTGAATTGCTCCGAGGAAAACCCATTCCTCCGGAAAAAGAAGGCTTTGTTCATTTCATTGGCATAATTCTTTTGTTTGGAATAATGATTTTTGCAACATGGAATGACATAATGCGGCTATTAAACTTACGCTAGCTAATTATAGGAGTGAATGTTTTGAAGAAGATAAAATCATATCTAATTATACTTTTGGGTGTTATGCTGACCGCTGCAGCTATCAGCTTGTTTTTTGTTCCGAATAAAATAGTTAATGGCGGTGTTTCCGGAATAACAACCGTTCTCTTTCATACATTAAAAATTCCTACCGGCCTTTCAAACTTTATTATAAATCTCTTTTTATTGGCAATCGGCTATAAAATATTGGGTAAAAGTTTTGTCCTTAAAACTCTTATCTCTTCGGGTCTGCTTTCTTTATTCGTACAGCTTTTTTCTTATTTCCCGCCGATTACTCAAAACACGATGCTATCAACAATTTTTGGTGCAACACTTTATGGTTTTGGCATAGGTCTAACTCTGATAAACGGCGCCTCAACCGGCGGAACAGATATTGTTGGAAGATTAATTCAATATGCTTCCCCACACACTTCAATTGGTAAAGCGCTTCTCATGATTGATGCTGCTGTAATTTTATTGTCGCTTATTTGTTTCAAAACCGTCGACCTTGCACTGTTTGGTATAATTGCTCTCTTTATTTCATCGTCTTCAATTGATTTGTTAATCAAAAAACTTAACATATCAAAACTTGCCTTTGTTATTTCAGGTTCGGGCGAAGAAATATCAAAAAAGCTTGTAACATCTTCTCCAAGAGGGGTTACTCTTGTTGACGTTGTTGGCGGTTATACAATGGATAGGAAAAAGATGCTGGTTTGTGCACTTAAGGAAGCCGAAGTAACGGATTTTCAAAAGAAAATTCTTGCAATCGACAGTGATGCTTTTATAATTTTTTCTGAATCCCAACAAATTGTTGGAAATGGCTTTTATGTATATTTTTAAAAAACCTTGTGTAACAGATATTCCTCAAAAAAGGAATATCTGTTACCATTCCCACAAATCAATTAGTTTGAGTTATTTTTTTTCATAGCTCTTGCAAAAGTGTGGAATTGCAATTGAATCAGGGCTTGTTTTTTCGTGGCTAACTTCAATTTTATCAAGGTTGCACTTGTTTTCACCGGCATGGTGCATGCATTCATTAACATTACAATAAACTCCGCAGTTTTCCATGTTTTTCACCTCCTAATTGAATTGTATTTTTATTATAACCATTTTCCAAACGAATTATTTCAATATATATTTTTTTACTAAATATCAATATATTACCTTGTTTTTTTCAAAAAACAATGCTATAATGAATTCATCGAAGATGAATTCAATGAATTGCCTTCGGCATGAATTGAAAATTAAAATTTTCGTGAATTGAGCTTTATAGCTCATGAATTGCACTTCGTGCATTAAAAGGCAATTCATGAAGCAAAGCGAGAATTCAT
>JAZNGL010000093.1:0-2814 GCA_045576435.1 Clostridia bacterium | reverse complement strand
AACTTAATAAACGAGCTGTCTCCAAATTCAGACATTAATTTCAATCTTGCTGTTGGTGAAAATGTTTTGCGTGTTTCTTGTGAGGACGGAAGCCCCAGAATCACAATTAAATTCAAAAATAAATACATCGGGGTATAACGGAAATGAACAACAGACCTTTTGTTTACCTTTATGAATGGAAAAATTCACAGTTTCAACAAATTGCCGTTATAGATGACTATGAGGATGTTTCTTGGGAAACTAAGCTCTATGAAGCTGGCACTTTTACCGTTCAAATTAATTTTAATTTGCCAAATGCCAGTTTACTTGCTAAAGGTTTGTTTATTCGGTTAGGTAATGACCCATACAAATTCGGTGAGATAAACAATATTGAAAACACACTTGGAAACACTGGGAAAGGTGAACAATATAAGATCGCAACAGGTTTTGATATTAGGTACATCTTCCATAAACGCATTATTAAAAACCTCAATTCATCCGAATCATGGACATATTCTGGGGCTGGTGAACTTTGCATGAGGAAACTAATTTCGGCGCAATGCGGTGAAGATGAAATTGAGACTAAAAGAAAATTACCTGTTTCAAATCCAATTCCGCTCAATGGTCTTGGTGCTTCATACGTTGTTGATGAAGCATATTCCAATCTTTATGATGTTCTCGTTACCATAGCAACACAAACTCAAATTGGCTGGAGAATATATTTTAGCGGAACACTTGAACTTGAAATATTTTTGGGAACAGACAGGAGTAATTACATTCGTTTTGATACCACAATGCAAACATTGGACAGCGGTTCATTTACGGACAGCAATGATGAATTCACAAATGCTGTTTACATTGGCGGAAAGGGAAACGGAACCGACAAGGACATTTATGAAGGTGAGGAAGAAGGTGCTGAAGGTTTGTTCAGAAGTGAATCTTGGGTTGACAAGGAAGAACTGACAGACGAAGAACAGTATAGAGTTGAAGCAATGAACGTTTTGCGCCAATACTCACAAACAATTTCCATTAATGGAAAAGGGTTGCGAAAGTCACCATATATCTTTGATGAGGATTTTTTTGTTGGAGACATTGTTAATTTTTCATTTTCCGGTGTGGCAGCGAATGTTCCTGTTTTGAGCGTTACCCAGCATTGGAGCAAGGGGGAATTTGATGAGGATATGGAAATAGGAAAACCGCTGTCGGACATTAAACGTCAACTTTCACTAATGCTTAAAAAAATTCAGTCAGCTAGTTCTTCCATAGCTTCAAAAACTACCAGTTCTACAATATGGTATGATATTCCAGTTGACAGGGAAATGAAGTCGGATGAAGTTGTTTATGATGTCATTGGATTTTATGACAATGTTGGTACTGGTGAAACTTTCAAACTTTATTTTGACACAAACGGAACAGGAAGTAAGATTTATCACGTGTACTTGAGGGATTTGCAGGGAACAGGCAAACTTACATTAACAACAGGGATGAGCGGTGCTCAAGATTTGTTGCTTAATGGTGGAACATACGTTACAATAATTTATGTTGATAACGAAGGAAATATAAGCACGATTGCATAATTTAGGAGGAAAAGAATTATGGCAGACAGAAGAATTGACCAGTTGACAGAAGCTGAGGATATTAGCGATGAAGACATCTTTGTGATTTGGAAAGAAAACATCTCCCAGACAAGAGGCATTAAAAAAGGAACAATGGGGCTAGCGTCAAAAAGTTATGTTGACACTCAAGTGAGTTCTATGGCTAATTCCATGACTCCCGATTGGGGCAACGCGGTTTCCCTAACATATAGGAGTCTGGTTGGTGGGTATATTTGCCCGAATAACGGTTTGTTTGTCTGTAGTTCTTTTATCAGAACAAACGGACAAACTACCATTTATATAAACAATATTCCTGTTGCCAAGGCTGGGTATAGCCTAAATGAAGACCTGAATGGTGTCAATTGTCAATGTTTAGTTGCGAAGGATGATGTTGTCACGGTAGATTATTCAGGTTCATCAACTTCGTATTTAGGAACTATCCATTTTGTTCCATTTAAAATTAATTAAGTGCTTTATATGGAACAAAGACGACGCTCCGTGTGCTCAAGCCATCGTATGTTAATATGTCGTTTTTACCGACAGGGAATGTGAATCTAAGTGTACTTCCATTCATTGAAGTAAAAACTACATTAACACCATTGCAGTAGATATGTCCACTACTACTTGAATGTCTAACACTTGTGTCTGGAAGTAAATTCACATTTATAATTCAACTATAACTATAACAATCACATATCACAAAATTCGGACAGGTTGTCTTCCAAGTTAAGATCCTGTTCCGCTTGTGAATGTTGGTTGCTAAATAAAATTGTATAATACACATCATAATCCTTGCCATATTCAGCACGCTTTTTGTTCGCTTCATCCCGACACAAATCGCCGTTGCTGTATGGCTTGGACACATACGCATCTTTGAAAAATTCAGTTTTCTTGCACACGTGAAAAATAAATTTCAAATTGTCCATGCTATTAATAACCTATCGTTTATTTTTGCCCCCATTATTTTTAGTAGCTTTTGCTAAACACACCTTTATTCAGCAATTCTTTTGCTCTCATCACTGTAGAATATGCATGCCCTTTTCGACTTTCATATTCCAAAATCATAATAGCTATAATTTCTCGAGCTTCACAAAGTTGTCTGAAAATATATTCCGAGTCCGCTCCCATGTGTTTAGCTGGTTTGTTGCTGTCAAATAAATCGTCATTCATAATTTGAATTCCTCCGCAATACCCACCACTTTATTTTCATAATGAAGTTTAACTGGTATTCCGTCATACC
>JAZNGL010000092.1:0-2094 GCA_045576435.1 Clostridia bacterium | reverse complement strand
CGCCAAGCACCGTTACGATTTGCATTGGTGCCGTTGAGTAGGCAGAAATATTTGAAACAGCATATTTCAAAAGACCTATGGCAGACCATTTTGATTCACCTTCAAGTCTTTCATTAACCTCAAATTCAACCGTTGTTTTGTTAAAGCCTACCCAAAATGAAATTGCTCTGAAGAAACCTTTTCTTTCAGGAATTCTGTTGAGTATATCTACAACCTTACGGTCAAGCAGTTTAAAGTCAGAAGCGTTTGACATATCAAACCCTACTACTGAACTGATAACCCAATAAAACTTTCTTGCACCAAAACCATGCATTTTGCTTTCTTTGCCTCTTGTTTTTTTAATACCCTCAACAATTTCATATCCTTCTTGCCATAAACGATACATTTCGACAATTTTCTCAGGAGGATGTTGAAGATCGCAATCAATTACTACAACCGCATCTCCTGCAGCACTTGCAAGTCCTGCTGAGATGGCTGCCTCTTTTCCAAAGTTTCTTGAAAAATGCAGTCCATATATATTTTTTTCTTTATCGGCTAAATTTTTTATTTTTTCATATGTAGTATCGGTAGAGCCATCATCAATAAAAATAATTTCATTATCAATTTCTGCTTCTTTTAAAATCTTCGATATTGTATAGTAAGCTCTTTCTACGGATAATTCCTCGTTGTACGCAGGAATAATTACGGACAGCATTTAAACACCTCCTGAATTTTCATTAAATACTTTTTCAAGCTGCGCTACCGGCATAGGTTTGTAATAGTAGAATCCCTGAAGGAAATCACAGCCTGCTTGTATTGCCGCTTCTTCTTGTTCCTTCGTTTCGACTCCTTCACACAACGTCTTAAAACCTATATCATGTGCAGTACGAATAATATTTTTTAAAATAATAAATCCTGTATCAGTAACCGAATTCTGTGTTATCGCCTTATCGATTTTCACAATAGAAATATCATGGTTTTGCAAATCACCGAAGGTTGTATATCCGCTCCCAAAATCATCAAGCAAGATAGATATACCTTTTTCCTTAAGAGCTGATAGATTATCTATCATTTGTTTCCTTGCTTCTCCGGTTATGTTTTTATCCTCTAATATTTCAACCGCCAAACACGAAAACTTCAAATCATATTTTTGCGCAATAGCTATTATCTTCTCGGCAAACTGTGGTTCACACAAAGTTGTTCTTGAAAAATTGATGGTATATTTATATGATTCCCTTCGTTTTTTATCGTTGGAAATCCATTTGCAGTTTTTTTCAAAAATGTAATAATCAAATTTATCATTGATTCCTACAGAATCCACCGCAGACAAAAAACTACCTGGAAATAATACCCCCTCGCTTTCCGAATTTAAACGAGATAAAACTTCCGCACCTATTATTTTCTTTGTTTTTGCATCTAAAACAGGTTGATACTCAAGGAAGAAACGATTGTTATCAATTTCTTTTTCTATGTTATTTTCTATTTTAATTTTTTTCTCAAGCGCCTTTCCGCCTGAGACATTCCATTCGGCATATGAGATGTTTTCATTCTTTGCAAGCAAATATGCTTGTTTTGCACGACCTATAGCATCATCTAAGGGCACCTGTGTGCCAAAGGCAAAATACACTCCGATTCTGATGTCAATAATATTAAGTGCACTGTGTTTTAAGAGACACTTATTCATTTCTGCAAAGCAAATTTCTATTTTCTTGCGTGCAGTTTCCATATTCCATTTTGAGAAAACAACAAAGTTTTTTTCTCCATACATAGCAATATTACTGTCATCACCGTTTGAAAAAACTTCAAGCAAGACTCCCTTTATTTCAGAAAAAACATTTGAAGTTTGATGTGCAGAATAAAGACTTCTGAAATTATCCAAAGAAACTTTAGCATAGAAGACGCATCTATCTTCCTGCAATTTGCCGGATTTTTCAAAAGCGGCTTCTAATTTACTTATATTTATAAAGTCCTTTTCTTCGCTACCTTTCGCAGTTTTCGCTCCTCTTACAGCAAAATATATGCCAATAGCAGTAAGAACAATAAAGCATAAAACCAAAATGGTTATAATTATATATGGGTATTCAAATATATGCATACTTCAAGCTCCTATTTTTT
>JAZNGL010000091.1:0-42372 GCA_045576435.1 Clostridia bacterium | reverse complement strand
ATACATTTTTACAACAATGAGAGAATACAATTAAAAACAAAACTGACACCACAAGAAATGCGATGTCAGTATGTTGCTTAAACTAAATTTTTATCCCATAGGGGTGTTTTTGTGCTGTCTGCACAAACTGGTTCAGTTCATCAATCACAGGGGTTTTTAGTTTTATCCATAAAACTTAAAATTTATTAATTATAGATTTACTTCACGAGAGCAATATCATCCGAACAATTTTTATAAAACACACAAATATAAAAAAGACAGATTTCAATGGAAAATCTGTCCTTTTTGGAGCTGGTGGCGTGACTCGAACACGTGACCTTTTGATTACGAATCAAATGCACTACCAACTGTGCTACACCAGCAGAAATGTAAAGCTTTTAAAAGCGATAACCACGAAATTTAGTATACTATACATAGTATGATTTGTCAAGACTAAAATGGTCAATCATGGGCAAGTTCTGAAAGGGAAATCTTCTTATCAGCAATAACAATTTGCTTGTTGCATATCTGTGATGCAGCTTGTTTGTGTGATATAATAATGCAAGTTTTATTATCCATTCTGCGCAGGTTTTGTAAAAGCTGTTCTTCAGTTCTTTCATCAAGAGCGGAGGTTGCCTCATCAAGAAGAAGAATGGGCGCGTCTGAAAGGATAGCACGGGCAATGGATAGCCTCTGGATTTGTCCTTCGGAAAGACCCAATCCGTTTTCGCCAATAAGTGTATCAAGACCCTCAGGAAATTGGTTAATAAATGATGCGGCACAACTGATTTCTGCAGCTTCCATAATTTGTTCATCTGTTGCATCTGGCTTAATCAGGGCGATTGCATCTCGGATTGTTCCTGAAAGAAGTAAGTTTCCCTGAGGAACATATGAAAAGAGCGGTCTTGTGTGTTTTCCAACATTGACGTCTTCATCTGAAAAACTAAGAAAAATTCGACCTTCGTTCGGGGATATAACACCCAATAAGAGCTTTATTAATGTGCTTTTGCCAATTCCGGATATTCCTGAAATAACGGCAAAATCCCCTTTGTTTATACAAAGATTTGCGTTTTCAAAAAGAACTTCTCTGCCGTAACAAAAACTGATGCTTTCAAAGCGGATGGAGTTGAGCTTGCTATAAGCTTTTTGTGGAGATAATGGGGTTTGTTCATCGCTCTCCTTGGGAAGTTGCTCAATCTCAATAATACGCTCAGCAGAGGCGATAATAGTATAATAGCGCGGGATAACATCTGAAAGTCCTGCAAACGGTCCTTGGATTTGATTCACAAGTTGTAAAATTGCAGTTAAAGTACCAAACGATATTGCATTTTTATAGAGCCTGAACGCACTCCAGACAAGAGCATAAAGCGAACCAAGACTAAAGACTAAACTTAAGCCTGAGGACGCAAAAATCGTTAGGTTTTTCCGTTTCATTTGTGCAGAATAGCTTTCGTGTTGAAGGTCATCGGTTTTTTTGGATATGGAGTTTTCAAGACCAAAAACCTTTATAACGAGCAAGCTTTTGAAAACCTCTTGCAAAAAGGAACGGAGCCTTGATTCTGCCTCTTGAACATTTTTGTGTAATCTTTTTGTTATACCGCGGAAAGAACTGATTAAAAGTAAAACCGCAATTCCGCCAAACAAGAAGATAAAAGTGAAATTTTTATCTAGTTTTGTTAAGGTATATAATGCATATAACAGACCGGATATTAAAGCAATAACACCAGGCAAAAGTGAAAGAATACCGCTTGAAACAATGCTTATGTCGCTTTCAATACGCGTCATTATATCGCCACTGTGATAGGCTGTTGCAGAAGAATAGTTCTTGCCGATGTATGAGCATAGGAAATTCTTGCGAAATGCCATTTGCATTTTGACGCTGGTTTTTGTTTCTATGTGTTTACCTATAAAACGAATTAAAATCTGAAAAGCAATTATTGAAAAAAGTTGAATTGCACTATAAAGAAATGCATTAAAGTCTTTTGCAATTGCTGAATCGATAACGGCTTTTGAAGATAACGCAAAAACAACGCCCAAAATTGTGAGAGAACAACGTATGATAATTAAAAGTAGCATTATTGGAAGTTGTTTTTTTGAATTGTTATAAAGCCAGCTTAAGGTTGATTTGTTTTTCATTGGGAGCCCCCATTTATATGAATAATACTTATTGACAGTTTATCATAATAATTATTTTTAGTCAAGATATATAAATAAGAAGAAAAAGTTTAGAAAAAAAAGAAAGAATTTGCAAAAAAGCTTGACAAAACAAGAAAAAAGTGTTATTATAATATAAATTTTTGTTTGAGGAGTTGAGCGAGATGTTCGGGTTTATGAATAATAACAGAAAAAGTTCTTGCATGGATGCTAACGTTGTTACATCCTCAACTTGTGATGCAAAAATGGTTATGACATCTTCACAGATGGTTAATAGAGTTGATTTTTCAGGCACTGCTATTGCGGTGTCTGTTTTATTTTTATTGGTTATTATTGGGCTAATTTCCATCGGTTTAATTAACCTTAGCCTAATACTTATTACGCTGATTATAATCAGCAGAACAGCAAAAAGCAAAACGACGGATTATCCGCAAAAGGATAAGCCAATAACGACAGAGAGTTATCGCGGTTTTGCTTTTTGGCAAAACCGTTTTATTTTCGATGGAGGGGAATCATATCATGAAAATTATAGATTTTCACACACATATTTATCCTGAAAAAATTTCCGAAAAAGCAGTCAAAAGTGTTGGGGAATTCTATGGGGTTGAAATGCATGGAGAAGGAACTGCAAAAAAGTTGCTCGAAACAGGAAAGTCGGCTGGTGTTTCAAACTTTGTGGTGTGTTCGGTTGCACTTGACGGGAACCGTGTTGAGGCAATAAATAACTATATCGCAAAAGAATGTGAAGAGCATGATGAGTTTTTTGGCTTTGCAGCAATGCATGCAGAATATCAGAATAAGATTGAGGAGCTTGAAAGGGCAAAGGGTTTAGGGCTCAAAGGTGTTAAAATTCATCCTGACACTCAGCTTTTTAATTTAGATGATAACAGAATGTTTGAGGTTTATGATTATCTTCAGCAGAACAATGTTCCGATTCTGATACATTGTGGAGACTATAGATATGATTATTCTCATCCAAGGCGACTTAAAAGAATTTTGGAACTATTTCCAAAACTAACAGCCGTTGCGGCACATTTTGGAGGATGGTCGGTTTATGATCTGGCTATTGAATATTTGAAAGATACAAATTGTTATCTTGATACCTCGAGCTCACTTAGCTTCGTTGGAGAAAAACGCGCAAAAGAGTTAATAGAAATTTATGGAGCTGAAAGAATTGTTTTTGGAACAGATTTTCCCATGTGGACAGTTTCGGAAGAACTTGAAAAGCTTATAAAAATTGGTTTGAATGATTTGGAAAAAGAGCTTATATTACAAAAAAATGCAGAAAGAATTTTAGGGATAGGAGATAAGAAAAATGGTTAATGTTTATATTGCAGATGTAACGCTGAGAGAAAAGGCAGATACGCTTAGCTTTAAAGAAAAAACAGAGGTTGCAAGACAGCTCGACAGATTGAATGTGGATGTTATTGAAACAGCACCTGTTGCAAATGGCAAGACAGATGTTTTGTTTTTACATACAATTGCACCGATAATAAAAAACAGTATTCTTTCCTGCCCTACGGGACTTACCGAAAAATCGGTTCAGGAAACTTTTGATGCGATAAAAGGGGCAAAAAAACCAAGGCTTAACATAATAGTCCCGGTTTCAACTGTTCAGATGGAGTATCTTTGTCATAAAAAGCCGGATAAGATGCTTGAATTGATTAAAAATCTGACTCAATATGCCACAGCGATTTGCGATGATGTTGAGGTTTCTTTTGCAGATAGCACAAGGGCGGAAAAAGATTTCCTCTATGCTGCTTTGAATGTGGCAATAGAAAGCGGGGCAAAAACAATTACGCTTTGCGATTCTGCAGGAATAATGTTGCCGGCAGAGTTTGAGGTATATATACAGGATATATATGAAAATGTACCCAAACTTAAGGACATAGTCTTGTCTGTTGAGTGTTCTAACGAGCTTAAGATGGCAGTTGCGTGTGCAATATCCTGTGTTAATCGTGGAGTTAAACAGATTAAAACAGTGATTGATTCAACAAAATGTCCGGGTCTTAAGTCGATTGCACATGTGTTCAGAACAAAATCTGAGGTTCTTGGGGTTAAAACGGGCATAAATGTAGCGGTTCTTGAAAATTCGGTTAACAGTCTCATCGCCATGACAAATGTTAGTCCGGCTACTCAGGAGACTGGTTCAAAGACATATTTTGAAGATGTTAAATTGACGGCAAATGATGATATTAAAATGGTTTCAACAGCAATCACAAAGCTTGGCTATGATTTAACTGACGAAGATATTGTGAAAGTTTATGATGAGTTTTTAAAGCTTGCATCCAAAAAGTCAGTTGGCGCGAAGGAACTTGATGCGATTGTTGCAAGCACGGCAATGCAGGTTGCACCAACCTATAAATTAAAGAGCTATGTAATAAATAGCGGAAATGTTATAACACCAACTGCAAATATTGAAATTTATAAAGATGGTGAGCTGCTACACGGATTCTTCATAGGTGATGGACCAATTGATGCGGCGTTTATGGCAATTGAGCAAATAACAGGGCACCACTATGAGCTTGATGACTTTCAGATACAGTCAATAACAAGAGGCCGTGAGGCAATGGGAGAAAGCATCGTTAAACTCAGACATGAGGGAAAGTTGTTTTCGGGTAAAGGAACTTCAACGGATATTGTTGGAGCTAGTATAAATGCATATATTAATGCATTAAACAAGATTTGCTTTGAGGAGGGAATATAATGAAGCTGTCCTTTTCAACAAATAAGTGGAGTAAATTTAATATAGGAGAATTTTTGGATATTGCAGCCGAATATAAGTTCAATGGTATTGAAATTCATAGCGTTGATGAAATGGCAGACGAAAATCTTTCGGAGATATATCATAAAATGATTGAGTATGGAATAAAAATTCCGTGCATAGACCTTGTAAATGATGTTGCAAAAGAGAGTGAAGCTGCAGAAAAAGAGTTTGAAAGACTCAAAGTTGTTGTTGCAAAGCTCAGAATACCATATATACGGTTAAAGGCATTTGGCGATGCAAAGGAATTTATTGAAAAGGCTCTGCCGTTTGCACGCGAAAATGATGTGACATTATTGGTTGAGACGGTGGGCGAATATGCAAACACCAAGAAATTGAGAGAACTTTTGGAAAGCTTTGCTGATGACAGCCTTGCGGCTCTTTGGGATATTCACTATCCATACCGTATTAATGGAGAAACAGCAGAAGAAACAATAACAAACCTTGGCGCATATGTTAAGCATATTCACATTAAAGATTCAGAAAGCCTTGATGAGCATAGCATAATAGGTGAGGGAAGCTTGCCGATTGATAAGTTTATTAATGCTTTGAGAAGCATAAATTATGATGGATTTGTTTCCATTGAATGGGATCCTCAGTGGGTGTCTGAAATAGATGACCATAACATAATTTTCCCGCATTTTGTGAGCTTTATGTCAAGATACAATGATTTGTCAAGGGCAAAAAAATCACTTTATGATAACAGGGCAAAGACGGGAAAATATGTATGGAAAAAAGATGCCTTGATTGAAAAAACTTTTTCACAGGTTTTAGATACAATGGTCGAACAGTTCCCTGACCAATATGCAATTAAATATACAACGCTTGATTACACAAGAACATATTCTGAGTTTCGCGATGATGTTGATGAATTTGCAAAGAGCTTGATTGCATTAGGCGTTAAGGCAGGTCATCATGTGGCAGTCTGGGCAACCAATGTTCCACAATGGTATATTGCGTTTTGGGCAACAACTAAAATTGGAGCGGTGCTTGTTACGATGAATACCGCATATAAAATTCACGAAGCAGAATATCTCTTGAAACAGTCCGACACTCATACCTTGATAATGGTTGAAGGATATCGCGATTCTGATTACTCTCAGATTGTCAGTGAACTTTGTCCTGAACTTGAGACTAAGGCGGCGGATAAACCATTGCATGCAAAACGGCTTCCGTTTTTGAGAAACATCATAACGGTTGGCTATAAGCAAAAGGGATGTTTGACCTGGGAGGCCGCTCTTGAAAAAGGTCGAGGCGTAAGGACTGAAGAAGTGAGAAGAATGGCGGCTGCTGTGAATGTTCATGATGTTTGCAACATGCAATACACTTCGGGTACAACAGGCTTCCCAAAGGGAGTTATGTTGACACATTATAACATCGTGAATAACGGTAAATGTATTGGTGACAGAATGGATTTATCAACGGCAGACAGAATGATGATTCAGGTTCCAATGTTCCATTGCTTTGGCATGGTTCTTGCGATGACAGCATCCATGACTCATGGAACGACAATTTATCCGCTGCCATATTTCACTCCAAAGCCTGCGCTTGCTTGCATAAATCAGGAACGGATAACGGCATTCCATGGTGTACCAACAATGTTTATTGCAATGCTTGAGCATCCTGATTTTGAAAACACTGATTTCAGGTATATGAGAACAGGAATTATGGCGGGGTCGCCGTGCCCTGAGCCTGTTATGAATCAGGTCGTTGAAAAAATGAACATGAAGGAAATCACTATTGTTTATGGGCAGACAGAAGCATCGCCCGGATGTACAATGAGCTCAACCGATGATTCAATTGCGGTGAGAGTTTCAACAGTCGGCAGAGCTCTTCCTGAAATTGAATGTAAAATAGTTGACCCGGAGACAGGTGATGAACTTCCGGAAAATAAAACGGGTGAATTTGTTGCTCGTGGGTATAACATTATGAAGGGCTACTATAAAATGCCTGATGCAACCGCAGCTGCAATTGATAAGGATGGATGGCTGCATACGGGAGATTTAGCACTCAAAACACCAGAGGGTAACTATAAGATAACAGGCCGTTTGAAGGATATGATTATTCGAGGTGGCGAAAATATTTATCCAAAAGAGATTGAAGAGTTTATATATACCCATCCAAAGGTGAGAGATGTTCAGGTCATCGGTATTCCTGATGAGCAATATGGCGAGGAAATTATGGCATGCATAATCTTAAAGGATGGAGAGTCTATGACGGATGATGAAATGAAGCAATACGTCAGAGATCATATGGCAAAGCATAAGGTTCCAAGATATATTGATTTTGTTAAGGAATTCCCAATGAATGTTGCAGGAAAAATCTTAAAGTATAAAATGCGTGAAGACGCTGTAGAAAGATTAAAAATAAGAAAAGTTGACGGGATTGTCACAGAATAGGAGAAATAAAAATGGAAATTAAAGTAACAAAAACAACACAACCAAAGGAAATACCAACAAAGGATTTAGGATTTGGAAAGATTTTTACAGATCATATGTTTATTGCAGAATATTCAAGAGATAAAGGTTGGTATAATGCAAGAATTGAGCCGTTTGGCAGACTCAGCATGCACCCTGCAGCAACAGTTTTTCATTATGGCGCAGAAATTTTTGAAGGAATGAAAGCATATAGACGTGCCGATGGTAAAATTCAGCTTTTCAGACCACTTGAAAATGTGAGAAGAATGAATAATTCCGCAGAGAGAATGAGACTTCCGCAAATGAAAGAGGAAGATATGCTTCAGGCAATCCGTGAACTTGTTAAAATTGATGAAGCTTGGGTACCGCGTAAAGAGGGAGAATCTCTTTACATAAGACCATTCCTTTTTGGAAACGATGAGCACTTAGGCGTTCATTCAATTAAAAATGCAACATTTGTTATTATTGCATCACCAAGCGGAAGCTATTATCCAGAGGGAATTAATCCTGTTAAGATTATGATTGAGCAGGACGATGTCAGAGCTGTTCGTGGTGGAACAGGTGAAGCAAAGTGTGGCGGTAACTATGCCGCTGCAAACCGTGCAGGTGAAAATGCTGAACAAAAAGGATTCACTCAGGTTCTTTGGCTCGATGGTGTTGAACGCAAATATATTGAAGAGGTTGGCGCAATGAACGTAATGTTCAAGATTGATGGCGAGGTTGTGACACCTGCATTAACAGGTTCAATTTTGCCCGGCATAACAAGAAAATCCTGCATAGAGGTTTTGAAGGATTCAGGGCTCAAAGTTAGCGAGAGATTATTGTCTGTTGACGAACTTGTTGATGCATTGAACAACGGAAAACTTGAAGAAGCCTGGGGCTGCGGAACAGCTGCTGTTGTTTCACCAATCGGTCAGCTTTTCTATAACGGAAAAACCTATACAGTAAACGATAATAAAATTGGTGAGGTTACCCAGATGCTTTATGATAAGTTAACAGGAATCCAATGGGGAAAGACAGAGGATAAATACGGATGGACAATGGAAATCTAAGACGAACAACAATTTTTGCGGGACATTATGGAAGCGGGAAAACAAATATCGCTGTGAATTATGCACTTTGGATTGCAAAACAAGAAAAAAAGGTTGCGATTGCAGATTTAGATATTGTTAATCCTTATTTCAGAACAAAGGATTCCGAAAAAATTCTTGAGGAAAAAGGTGTTAGATTGATTTCTTCGCCATATGCCAATACAAACGTGGACACACCGGCGCTACCTGCAGAAGCTTATTCAATAATTCATGATATGTCAATGTTTTCGGTGATTGACGTTGGTGGAGATGACAGAGGCGCTTTGGCACTTGGCAGATATGCACCTGAAATACTCAAGCAAAATGATTATGAAATGCTTTTTGTGATAAATAAATATCGTTATCTTACAGCAGATGCCGAAGCAACAATTGAGGTTATGCGGGAAATTGAGCTTGCGGCAGGAATGAAATTCACAGGAATTGTCAACAACTCAAATCTTGGTGAAGAAACAACAGCGGAAAAAATTATAGAAACGATAGATTATGCAAATGAAGTGGCAAAGCTTTCGGGACTTGATATAAAGGTGACAACTGTTAAAAAAGGCTTGGAAACCGAAGCTTGCAAAAAAATAGAAAATATAATGCCGATTGAGATATATGTGAAACAATCATGGCAAAGATAAGGAGAGATAAAAATGGCAAAGGTTAGTTTTGATGAAAGCTTGTGCAAAGGCTGTGGTCTTTGTGTTGGTGCTTGCCCGAAGGGCCTTGTTGCTCTCAGTGACGAGCTTAATGCAAAGGGTTATCATCCTGCAGGCGTTAAGGAACAGGAAAAATGTATTGGTTGTGCTTTTTGCGCAACAATGTGTCCTGATTGTGTTATTACAGTTGAGAAATAAGGAGGAGAGAAAATTGAGCGAAAAGGTATTGATGAAAGGAAATGAAGCGATGGCAGAGGCTGCCATTATGGCAGGCTGCAAACACTATCTTGGATATCCGATAACCCCTCAGACAGAGGTGGCAGCATATATGTCAAAGAGACTTCCTAAAATTGATGGAGGAGTATTTTTGCAGGCTGAGAGTGAAATTGCGGCAATAAACATGGTTATGGGTGTTGCGGCAACAGGAAAAAGAGTAATGACATCATCGTCAAGTCCCGGAATTTCTTTGAAGAGTGAAGGAATTTCATATATTGCAGGATGTGACCTTCCTACTTTAATTGTTAATGTTCAGCGTGGTGGTCCCGGACTTGGTGGAATTCAACCATCACAATCGGATTATTTTCAAGCAACCAAGGGTGGCGGACATGGAGATTTTCATTTGATTGTTCTCGCACCTGCATCTGTTCAGGAAATGGTTGATTTAACTTTCCGTGGCTTTGATATGGCAGATAATTATAGAATGCCGGTTATGATTTTAGCCGATGGAACAATGGGACAGATGATGGAACCGGTTTCTCTTGACATGGGCGAAGTTAAAAAATATGAAAAACCATGGGCTGTAACAGGAACAAAATGTGAGAGAAAACCAAATATTGTGAACTCATTATTCCTTAAGCCTGATGAACTTGAAAAGTTTAACTTCGATAGATTTGAAAGATATAAAAAGATTGAAGAAACTGAGGTTATGTATGAAGAATATATGATGGATGATGCTGAAATCTGTATTGTGGCATTTGGTGTTGCAGCGAGAGTTTCACAGAATGCTATCGATGAGGCAAGAGCTAAGGGAATAAAGGTTGGAATGATTAGACCAATCACACTCTGGCCGTTCCCAAAAGATATCCTTTGTAAAACTGCAGACAAAGTTCGTTCATTCATTTCAGTTGAACTTAACATGGGACAAATGATTGAAGATATTGAACTCAGCATACGTTGTAAAAAACCAGTTCTTTTGTGCAATCGTACAGGTGGAATGATTCCAACAACAGAGGATGTTATGAACAAAATTATGGAAGCTGAAAAAATTGGAGGTGCAAAATAATGACAGTATTTGAAAAACCAAAAGCACTAACAGATGCGGTGTTGCATTATTGCCCGGGATGTACTCACGGAATTATACACAGACTTGTTGCTGAGGTAATTGACGAGCTTGGCATTCAGGGAAGAACGATAGGTGTGGCTCCTGTTGGTTGTTCGGTATTTGCATATAATTATTTTAATGTTGATATGGTTCAGGCTGCACACGGCAGAGCTCCGGCTGTTGCAACAGGCGTTAAGCGTGCAGATGAAAATAATATTGTTTTTACATATCAGGGTGATGGTGACTTAGCAGCGATAGGAACTGCAGAAACTGTGCATTCGGCGGCAAGAGGCGAAAATATAACCGTTATCTTTGTTAATAATGCAATATATGGAATGACAGGTGGACAAATGGCACCAACAACACTTCCAAATCAGGTTACACAAACTTCACCATATGGCAGAGATGTAAGCAAGGTTGGATATCCTGTTAAAGTTTGCGAAATGTTATCACAAGTTGACGGAGCAACATATCTTGAAAGAGTTGCAGTCAATAATGTTAAGAATATTAAAAAGGCAAAAGCTGCAATTAAAAAAGCTTTCCAAAATCAGGTAGACGGAAAAGGTTTTTCGTTGGTTGAGGTTCTTTCAACTTGCCCGACAAACTGGGGAAAAACTCCTACTGATGCGCTCAAATGGATTGAAACAGATATGATTCCGTATTATCCACTTGGAGTATATAAAGATAAAAACAAAGAAGAGGAGGAAGTTAAAAATGACTAAGCAAATATTGATAGCCGGCTTTGGCGGACAAGGAATCTTGTTTTCAGGTAAGTTTTTAGCATATGGCGGACTTATCGAAGAAAAAGAAGTAAGTTGGCTTCCTTCCTATGGACCGGAGATGCGTGGCGGAACGGCTAATTGTAGCATAATTTTAAGTGACAGCAAGATTGGTTCCCCAATCGTTGACAAGCCGGATGTTTTGATTGCGATGAATGCTCCGTCATTTGAGAGATATGAAAATTCAGTTGTTGAGGGTGGACAGATTTTTGTGGATAGCTCACTTATTGACAAAAAGGTTACTCGTGATGATGTTGAGGCATATTATATTCCTGCAACAAAAATTGCATCAGAGGAAAATCTTCCTGGACTTGCAAACATGATTATTATGGGAATGATGATCAAGCATAGCAATGCGCTTGAAAAAGAAACAATAGAGAAAGCTATGGCAAAGGTTGTATCCGCAAAACGTCAGAATTTATTCGACCTTAACATCAAGGCGGTTGAGATTGGTTTTAATTATGGAGGATAAATCGAATGAATGAGCAAATAAAGGATATTGGAATGCGACTTGCGTTTTTGCGTGAAGATATGGAAATGACGGTTGAGGAAATGGCAGAAAAGCTTGGGATTGACGTAGAAACATATCTTTCATATGAAGATGGAAGCATGGATTTCTCATTTAGCTTTATTTACAATGCGGCAGATATTTTGGGTGTTGATGTTCTTGATTTGATAAGCGGTGATGCACCGACTCTTTCAATGTGTTGTGCTGTTAAACGTGGCAAAGGTTATTCGGTTAAAAGAGAACATGAATATGACTATAAGCATTTAGCATATACCTTCAGAAATAAAAAAGCAGAGCCGTTTTTGGTTACCATCACTCCTGATGATAAACCGCCGGTTATGAAGTGTCATGAGGGCCAGGAATTTAACTATGTCCTTTCCGGAAAAATGAAATTCTATATTGGCGATATTTGCTATGAACTCTCAAAGGGTGACAGTGTGTATTTTGATTCCGGAGTTCCTCATGCAGAGGTTGCACTTGGTGATAAGCAAGCGCAGTTTATTGCGGTGGTAATTAAGTAGTTACGGTTGGAGGAAATAATAATGACAATATATGAAAAATTTGTTGGTGCCACAAGAGATGACTTTCTTTCTCTTAAGGATGCCCAAAAAAATTATAAGCTGTCATATCCTGAAAACTTCAATTTTGCCTACGATGTTGTTGATGAATTAGGCAAAACAAAACCGGATAAGCTTGCACTGCTTTGGGTTTCAGCAAAAGGTGAAGAAAAAAGCTTTACCTTTGAAGATATGATGCTTTATTCAAATAAGGCCGCGAATTATTTCAAATATATGGGCATAAAAAAGGGCGACAGAGTTATGCTTGTGCTGAAAAGAAGTTATTTTTTCTGGATTTGCATTCTCGCACTGCATAAAATAGGTGCGGTTGTTATACAGGCAACAAACATGCTCAAAGCCAAAGACTATGTTTATCGTTGTAACGCTGCTAAAATTAAAGCGGTTGTTATGACTGGTGATGGCAATGAAACGGAATATTTTGATGAGGGCGAAGGTCAATATGAAACAATCGAAAAGAAGTTTGTTATAGGTCACAAAAATGCGGGCAAGGATTGGATAGATTTCGAAGAGGGCTTTGACATGGCTAGTGATGAATGGCAACGACCAACAGGCACAGATGCAACAAAAGCCGATGACATCATGTTGATAGCTTTTTCCTCTGGAACAACAGGCTATCCCAAGATTATATCGCATAATTTCAAATATCCTTTAGGACATATTATGACAGGTGTGTTTTGGCATAGGGTTGTTGACGGAGGATTGCATTTGACGATTTCTGACACCGGTTGGTTAAAATCACTGTGGGGAAAGCTTTATGGTCAATGGTTTGGTGAGAGTGCTGTTTTAGTTTATGATTTTGATAAATTTGATGGTGCAGACATTCTTAGCAAAATAGAAAAATATAAGGTTACGACATTCTGCGTGCCGCCCACAATGTATCGTTTGATGCTGCAAAATGATGTTTCGAAATATGATTTATCGTCGCTTGTTCATTGTTGCACAGCGGGTGAGGCTCTAAATCCTGAAATATATAATAATTGGTTCAAAGCAACGGGGTTAAAAATATATGAAGGTTTTGGGCAAACAGAAACAACGGTTTGTATTGCAACAATAAAACCATGGACTGAGCCGATACCCGGAGCGATAGGATTTCCTGTTCCGGGATTTGATGTGCATATTTTAGACAGTGAAAACGAATCGTGCCAACGAGGAACAACGGGTGAAATTTGCATAAGAGTGTTAAGCGCAAAAAGAAAAGCTTGTGGACTTCTTGATACATATAATTTAAGTACTGAGGATACAGCTCAGGCTCTTTATGGTGGATTTTATCACACCGGTGACACGGCATATAGAGATGAAATGGGAATGTTCAGATATGTGGGTAGAAATGATGATGTAATCAAGTCGTCAGGATATCGCATAGGCCCGTTTGAAATTGAGAGTGTTATGATGGAACATGAAGCGGTTTCTGAGGTTGTTGTTACAGGTGTTCCGGATAAAATCAGAGGATTTGCTGTTAAGGCAACAGTTGTGCTTAATCAAGGCTATGAGGCATCTGAAGATTTGACAAAGGAATTGCAAACATATGTTAAGAAAAACACAGCACCATATAAGTATCCCAGAATTATTGAATATGTTGATGAATTGCCTAAAACCTTTAATGGCAAGGTGCGGAGAAGTGAAATAAGAGAAAGAGATAAAGAAAAATATAAAGTATAGACAACAATCTATATAAAATGTGTTGAGAAGAGAAATTCTCAACACATTTTTTTGTTTATTAAAACATATTGACAAATGTGAATAGGTGAGATATAATTAAAAAAAGGAGTGAAATGAAATGGAAAAAGAATATTTTGAAATAGCAGAGATTTTCAAGGCTCTTGGTGATGAAAACAGAATAAAGATATTGGAACTTTTAAAAGAAGGAGAAAAATGTGGAAACGATATTCTGGCTGACATGAGCATAACTCAACCAACATTATCTCATCACTTATCTGTTTTATGCTCCGCTACCCTTGTTGAACAAAGAAGAGAAGGAAAAAAGATATACTTCGCAATAGCAGATGAAATAAAAGACGATTTGAAAGAAATTGTTGAAGAATTATTGAAAAAACAAAAAAATAAAAAAAGAGAAGATGATATAGTAATACTATAAATAGACGTATATAAATATATAAATAAAAACGAGATAACATTCTTATCTCGTTTTTTGTTTGTGCTTAAACCAATTCTATATTGCTTCAAAGTCTGAAGCACCATGTTTGCAGAGCGGACAGATGAAATCGTCCGGCAAAACATCACCCTCATAAACATATCCGCAAATCTTACAAACGAAGCCTTTTTTACCCTCTGTTTCAGGCCGAGGCTTAATGTTGTTTTGGTAATATGTGTAGGTCATTGTTTCAACTGATGAAATGACTCTTGATTCGGTTATGCTGCAAATAAACATGCCGTGTGAGTCAAGGTCAATATATTGTTCAACCTTTAGTGACATGAATGAGTTTATATATCTTGGAAGAAAAGCAAGACCATTATCAGAACGAAGAAGTTCAATATCTTCAAACTTATTCACAGAGCGTCCGCTCTTGAAACCAAAGTTTTCAAAAAGGCTAAATGGCGCATCTGTTGACAAACAATTAATGTTCATTTTTCCTGTTTGTTTGATAACATGGTGAGAATAGTTTTCTTTGTTAATGGTAACTGCAATACGGTTGGGAGTGCTTGTAACCTGAGTAACAGTATTAACAATAAGACCATTATCCTTTTTCCCATCGTTAGATGTCACAACATATAGACCGTAGCCTATATTAAATAAAGCGGTCAAATCGTTTTTGTTTGCTGTTTCGCCATGCTGTGCAATATAATCACGGCAAAACTCATTTGCCAAAGCTTCAAGCTGCGAATAACTATCATTGTCGAGTGCAGATTTGATTTGAACAATAGTGTCTGCAAAGGTTAGATTTTTGCTGTTTTCAAGCATACCTTTCATCACCTTCGCTGCCATAGGTGCCCATGAACCATTCTCAATAAATCCAACCATACGGCCTTGATAGTTTCGTTCGGTTAAGTGATTAATAAATTCACGCATAAAGGGGAATATGTCGGCATTATATGTTGTTGTCGCTAAAATAAGCTTGCCATATCTGAAAGCATCTTCCACGGCTTCTGCCATGTCGCATCTTGCAAGGTCGTTAATCACCACTTTTGGGCAACCCTTTGCGCGAAGCATGTCGGCAAACTTCTCAACCGCTTTTTTAGTGTGACCATAAACAGAGGTATAGGCAATTACAATGCCTTCTGTTTCAATTGAATATGATGACCAGATATTATAAAGATTGATATAATAATTAAGGTTTTCGTTTAAGATGGGTCCATGTAGTGGGCAAATTGTCTCTATATCTAATGCAGATGCTTTTTTTAGAAGATTTTGCACCTGAGCTCCATATTTTCCAACAATGCCAATGTAGTAACGACGTGCTTCGCATGCCCAGTCTTCTTCAATGTCAAGTGCACCAAACTTTCCGAACCCATCTGCTGAAAATAACACTTTGTCGGCAGAATCATAAGTAACCATAACTTCGGGCCAATGAACCATAGGCGCAAGATAAAATGTTAATGTGTGTTTGCCGAGATTGAGAGAGTTTCCTTCGTTAACAACAATCCGCTTATCCTCGAAATCTATGCCAAAAAATTGTTTAATCATCGTGAAAGCTTTAGCGGTTGCAACTATTTTAGCGTTTGGATATGCTTTTGTGAAATTAACAATATTTGCTGAATGGTCAGGTTCCATATGCTGAATAATAAGATAGTCAGGGGATTTATCGCCCAAAATACCAGCGAGATTATCCAGCCATTCATGAGTGAAATGAGCATCAACAGTATCCATAACCGCAATTTTTTCATCAAGAATAACATATGAGTTATACGCCATTCCATTTTCAACAACATATTGTCCTTCAAACAAGTCGATTTTGTGGTCATTAACTCCAATATATTTGATGTCATTTGTTATGTTCATAATACTGTCTCCTTTAGAGAATTTGTTATTATATTAAAAAAGCTTAGGTGTTTTTTTGATTGCTCCTGATTTTGAGAGAGCCTTAATTATGATTACGGCAATTATGTAATCGATTATATGATGGATAAATGTTCCAATACCAACAACATAAAAAGCCGCTTCCATAAAGCTGACACCTGCTTGTGCCTGAGTCCAGCCCAAAGACAAAAAGGCATAAACAACGATTGCCTCAAAAAGTGCATGAAGAATTGCAGTAACAATTCCTGTTAGAACAATGCTATGTTGCTTATGTATTAAATATGCACCCACCACTGCAAAAACAATATGTGAAACCGCTCTAACAACAACAACAAGGTCAAGCCCTGAAAATTGAAAACCAATAGCTGTGCCAATTGCGGTGAATAATGCGGACATTGGAGAAATGAACATTGAAATAAAAATCGGGACATGGGCGGTTAATGTTGCTGTGAAAGCCGGGGGCAAAATAACCCTCAAAAAGCCAAATGCACTTGGAATTATTATACCAAAAGCGATAAGCAAAGCTGTTATAACCATGTTTTTAGTAGTAAATGTTTTTTTCATTTGAGCACTTCCTTAAAATATTTTGATTAATTATAAAAAAATTATACATATATTTTAAAAGTTTTGGCAGACTTTGTCAATAGAAAACAAAATAAAATTATCAATAATAGTGAATGTCGATAGTTGACAGAAAATGAAATTGATAGTATAATAAGCATATGGTTCAAATGGGAGCTTTAAATAAGTTAACCATGAGACAGAACGGAGGAAAAGAAATGGACTATAAGAAGCTTTTTACATCTGAGTCGGTTACAGAAGGTCATCCTGATAAGATTTCAGATATACTTTCCGATGCAATACTTGATGCTATAATAAAAAATGACCCTGAGGCAAGGGTTGCATGTGAGGTCACTGTGACAACAGGACTTGTTGTTGTGGTTGGTGAAATCAGCACAAAATCGAATGTTGATATAAACACAATTGTGAGAGAAACTATACGTGAGGTTGGTTATGATAGGGCTAAATATGGCTTTGATTGCGACACTTGTGGTGTTATTTGCGCTCTTGATAAACAATCTGATGATATTGCCCTTGGCGTTAACAAGGCACTGGAAGTTAAAGAGGGTAATAGCGATGAAGGTCTTGGAGCCGGCGATCAGGGAATGATGTTTGGATTTGCTTGCGATGAGACAAAGGTTTATATGCCGATGGCGATTTACCTTGCACATAAAATGGCAAAACGATTGACGGACGTCAGAAAAAATAAGATTTTGCCATATTTAAGACCAGACGGAAAAACTCAGGTTACTGTGGAATATGATGACAATGGCAATGTTCTTAGAATTGATACCGTGGTTGTTTCCAGTCAACATGATGCAGATATAGATATGACAGTTTTAAGAAAAGATATCGAAAAAGAGGTTATTCGTGCAACAGTTCCGGCGGAACTTATGGATGACGAAACGAAGATATATATAAATCCAACGGGAAGATTTGTAATTGGTGGACCTCAAGGGGATTCGGGACACACAGGCAGAAAAATTATAGTTGACACATATGGTGGATATGCACGTCATGGCGGTGGTGCTTTTTCTGGAAAAGACCCGACGAAAGTTGATAGAAGTGCGGCATATGCAGCGAGATATGTTGCGAAAAACATTGTTGCTGCAGGACTTGCTCATTCTTGCGAGGTTCAGCTTGCCTATGCAATTGGTGTTGCAAAGCCAGTTTCGTTGAGAATTGATACATTTGGAACAGGTGCAATAAGCGAAGAAAAATTAGTGGAAATTGTTAATAAGAATTTTGATTTAAGCCCGAGTGGAATCATAAGCATGCTTGATTTGAGACGCCCAATCTATAAAAAGAGTGCGGCATATGGACATTTTGGACGTGATGATGCAGATTTCCCATGGGAAAAGGTAGATAAAGCAGATGCGCTTAAAAAGGATGCAGGAATTTAATAAAAAAGAGGTCGTTTCGACCTCTTTTTTAATTTCTGTTTGTTGGTTTTACGGAGTTTACTGCTTGCTTGAATTGAATAGGTGTGTGTCCGGTTAGCTTTTTAAAAACACGAGAAAAATATTGTTGGTCACAAAAGCCTGATAAATATGCAATGTTTCCTATCGTTTTATAAGGATATTGAATCAGATAGCTTTGAGCGCTTTTGATCCGGACTAAGTTTAAATATTTTATAGGCGGAAAACCTAGTTCCTTGCAAAAAAGTCGGCTGATATATCCGTTTGAATATGAAAAAGATTTCATAGCAGTCAGAATGTTAAACTCGGTGTCACAGGCATTTTTATCAATAATCATTTTTAATTGTTCAACGGGTGATGAAAGTGACTTTTTGCTCTGCTCGTTCAAAGCGGCTTTGTAGATAAGATTATATGCTGTATTTATAAGATTGTTGAGGTTCGAATGATGAGCAGATTTTTCTAAAAAAAGAAATTGGAGAGTGGATTTTATCATATTAATAGTTTCAACGGTTGTGATATTAAAAATAATTTCTTGACAATCCAAGGAATTTGGGACGTTTAAATAAAACATATTCAAAGTATTTTCTGTTGAATAAAAGCCGTGCAGATTGCCAGCAGGGACAAGAAGAAGGTGGTTTTTGGATATATTATGAACCTGACCATTATAAACAAAACTACCACTTCCGTCAACCACGAATAGCAATTCGTGAAAGTTGGCATGTGAATGACGATTTATGTATGTTTTATATGCTCTGCTTATTAAAAATTGCTCCATGTTTTTCTGCTCCTTATTCTTTCTAAGGTTTAATTATATCTTATTTTTCCGTTTTTGTCCACATAAATTAGTAATATTTTTTAAAATACATGGATTTTATAGGAAACGTTAAAAATAAAAATATCAAAAAAATCCTAAAAAATGAATACCATAAATGATATAATTAAAATATAATTTTATCCAGGAGAGGGAAAATAAAAATGATAAAAGATTTTAACGAAAACAAGTTCGGAATGTTCATTCATTGGGGAGTTTATTCGCAATATGGTCTGCATGAACAAGCTATGGCGCGTTATGAGCTTAATGCTGAGGAATATGAAAAAAGAGCAATGAAATTTAATCCAGTTTCATATAATCCTAAGGAATGGGTTTTGATGGCAAAAAGTGCAGGCATGAAATATATTTGCTTCACGGCAAAGCATCATGATGGCTTTTGCATGTGGGACACAAAGTATACTGACTACAACATAATGAACACAAGCTATGCCAAAGATGTTTTGAAGATGTTGGCAGAAGCATGTGAAAAACACGGCATGCTGTTATCTATATATTATTCAAACCCTGATTGGCACCACGAGCATGGTTATAATTCGTTTGCAAGTCATCAATGGAGATGCAAAAACAAAAAAGATGTTGATTTTTCGGAATATATTAAGTATATAAAAAATCAAATTACGGAGCTTCTCACCAATTATGGAAAAATATATACGCTCTTTTGGGATATTCCCCCCAAAATTAAGGATAAGAGTGTGAACGAACTTGTGAGAAAACTTCAACCCGAGATTTTCATAAATGACAGAGGCTTTGACGAGGGTGATTTCTCAACACCCGAAAGAGAGATGATGGCAATACCTGATTACATGCGATTTACCCGCATGACAGAAGCGTGCAACTCGGTGGGCGAGCAAAGCTGGGGATATAGGGAAAATGAGGATTATCACACGGTGAAATATCTCACATCGTCTATTGATAAAATTATGGCGATGGGAGGTAGCTATCTTTTGAATGTTGGCCCAAAGCCTGATGGCACCATCAATGAGACTTCAAAGGAAATTATTTCTAAAGTTGGAAATTGGTATAACCGAATGAATGGTTGCCTTGAGAAAACAGAGGAAGAAAAACACGAGTATGAAATAAAGGGTTTGGATTATAAAGTAAATAAAAAAGATGGAAAAACATATTTTCATTTTTATAACGGAATTACATCAAGCGCTGTGACGATAGAAAATGTAGCATCTTTGCCGAAAATGGTGCGTTTTATGAATAATTCAAAGGAGTTGGATTTTGAATTTGCGGCAATGCCGGGTATATTTGATATGGATACGGGAATTGCAAAAAAGGACTGCTTGCATATATTCAATATTCCAACGGAGGAATTTTTGTCCGAACCAATTGTAATAGAAATAACGTGGTAAGCATAGTTAAACCCTTGCGTAATTTTGTACGCAAGGGTTGTTTTTTAACAATATAAAATTGAAAAAAACATTGAAAAACAGAAAAACATGTGGTATACTTAAAATTAATAAAGAAATATTTTTAAAGTCATGTTGACGGAATGGAGAAAAATATGAAAAAGTTTGTTTTGTTTTTTTTAATCACATGCATGCTGTTAACAAATATAGTATTTGCTGATGGTTCAGCAATTATAATAAATGGTGAGCAGGCTATAATTTCTGAAGAAATGGGTAGTGTTGTTCAGATTGATGGAAGAAATTTTGTTCCAATCAGATTTGTTCTTGAATATTTTGGTTATGAAGTAAATTGGGACGAGGAAAGACAAACTGTTCTCGGAAGAAATGCAGAGGGCAACATTTTTATCACACAGGTTGGCAGTAACCTTTTGATTTGCATGTCTGAAGATGGAACAAACAAAAAGACAATTGAGATGGATGTTAAGCCTTTCCTTAATTATAATGAGGGAAGAACCTATATACCGCTCAGATTTATTGCCGAAGGCTTGGATTATGAAGTTGGCTATGATGAAGCAACAAATACGGTTACGTTAGGTAAATAGGATTAATTTTAATGCAGGAGAGGATCTGTGTCATTCACGCAGGTCTTTTCTGTTAGGAAGGAAAGAAAATAATGGACTATTACGTTTCGCCAATCCAGAATTTAATTGATGAGTTTCAAAAATTACCGGGAATAGGCAACAAAACTGCACAAAGACTTGCATATCATGTGATAAACCTTCCAAAGGAGAAGGCTGAACGATTTGCAAGCGCTATTGTTGAGGCAAAACAAAAAATCAGCTATTGCAAAACATGTCAAAATCTTTCGGATAAAGAAGAATGCTCTGTTTGTTCAAACCCGTCGAGAGACCATAGCGTGATTTGTGTGACCGAAAATCCCAAAGATGTTATTCAGATGGAACGCACCAATGAGTTTAAAGGGGTATATCACGTTTTGCATGGTGCAATATCTCCAATGGATAACATAGGTCCGGATGATATAAAAATTAAAGAACTTATGGCAAGAATTGCAGCAGGCGGAATAAATGAAGTAATAATGGCAACAAATCCTAATCTTGAAGGTGAAACAACGGCAATGTATATTTCAAAACTGATAAAGCCGTTTGGCGTTAAGGTTACTCGGATTGCACATGGTGTTCCTGTTGGTGGCGAACTGGAATTTGCAGATGAAGTGACGCTGAGCAAAGCTCTTCAATGGCGAATAGAAATATGATCAGGGAAGAGATTTTTAAGCTTGCTAAGAGCCTTGGAATTAAAAAATGTGGTTTTTCAAAAAATTCATTTGTGGCATTGTTCCCATATTATAAAGAGAATGAAAAAGGGAATATATCAATATATGCTAGAGGTCTTGACTATCACAATGTTATTAAAAAATATTTAGAGCCTTTGGCGGATAGGTTCATAGAACTTGGGGGAACTGGTGAAATACATGTTGATAAGGGCGTGTTAAATGACCGAGAGGCTGCATATCAGGCGGGTCTTGGATTTTACGGAATGAATGGCATGCTCATCTGCGAGGAATATGGCTCATATTTTTTCATTGGACAGGTCATTCATGGACTTGAAATTGAAAGTGATTTTCCAATGGAAAAGGAATGCCTGAAGTGTGGCGAGTGTATCAGACGTTGCCCGGGTGAAGCGCTTGGAATTGATGGTTTTAAAATTGAAAAATGCTTGTCGCACATAACTCAAAAAAAGGGTGAGTTAAATCAGGAAGAAAAAGCGCTGATTGTTCAAAACAAGATGTGTTGGGGATGCGATGTCTGTCAACAGGTGTGTCCTCATAACAAAAAGATTGGTGACACGGCAATAAAAGAGTTTTTGGAGAATCGGATTAAAAGCTTGGAATTGAATGAATTTGAAAAACTAAGCAATAGAGAGTTTAAAGAAAAGTACGGCGAATACTCTTTTAGTTGGAGGGGAAAGAACGTTTTACTCAGAAATTTAGAATTGATTTCAAATGAGGAGAAGCTTGATGGAGAAAAATGATTTATTCGAAATAGAGATAACGGGTTTGACAGAAGATGGCGACGGCGTTGGTCGCGCGGAAGGAATGGCGGTTTTTGTGCCATATGCCTTGCCGGGCGATGTGGTTAGGGTTATAATCATCAAGGTTTTAAAAAATTATGCAATTGGTAAGCTTATGGATATAATCAAGCCGATAGCTGAAAGAACAAAGTCGGAATGTGAATATTTTTATAAATGTGGCGGATGCCAATTTTGGAATGTGAGCTATGAAAAAGAGCTTGAATATAAAAGGCAAAAGGTTGAGGATTGCCTCAGACGAATTGGCGGAATTGATGTTGAAGTTCCTGCGGTGATTGGTGCGGATAGCTGTCGGTTTTATAGGAACAAGGGACAATTTCCTGTGAGTAAGGACGGTATAGGCATGTATGCGCATCATAGCCATCGGGTAATTGATATGGATAAGTGTATCATTCAGGATGAAACCAATCCCAAAGTGATTGCATGCGTTCGTGATTGGATGAAAGAATATGGAATTTCTGCGTATAATGAAGAAAATGAAGATGGAATAATCAGGCACATTTATACCAGAGTAGGAGAAAATGGTCTGGTTGTTTGTGTTGTTGCAAATAGTGATGAGCTTCCGCACGTAGAGGCGCTGGTTGAAAAATTAAGGTGTGAAATACCAACGTTGAGAGGTGTTTTGCATAATATAAATACTAAAAATACTAATGTTGTTCTTGACAAAAAGTTTAAAAAACTGTGGGGAGAGGAAACAATAATTGATAGTATTGGCAATTTTAAGTTTAAAATATCGCCACTATCGTTTTATCAAGTTAATAATGCCCAGACTAAGCGACTTTATGATAAAGCAAAAGAGTTTGCAGAGTTGACGGGGAAAGAAACGATTTGGGATGTATATTGCGGAATAGGAACAATAGGACAATATCTTTCGGATAACGCGAAAAAGCTCGTGGGTATTGAAATAGTTGAGCAAGCGGTTGAAAATGCCAAAGAAAACGCGAAACTAAATGGTATAAAAAATGCGGAGTATTATTGTGGCGCTGCAGAAAAAGTTGCACCAAAGCTTGTGAACGAACAAAAAACTGATGTTGTGATACTTGATCCGCCAAGAAAAGGTTGTGATGAAAAACTCCTTAAGGCAGTTGCGCAAACGGGCGTTAAGAAGATAGTTTATATTTCGTGTAAACCATCAACTCTTGCGAGAGATCTTAAAATACTTGAAAGTTTAGGCTATGAAACAAAAAAAGTTTGCCCTGTTGATTTGTTCCCAAGAACTGTTCATGTGGAGACAGTCGTTCTTTTGTCCCGAATGAAAGCGGACGATGTTTTTTAGGTGAAAAGGATTTAAAATTGACTTCTGCCGAGGCAAAAGCAACCTATCAGGAAACATGGAGTTAAGGTGCCGAGCACATATGTTGCACAGGTTAAGTAAAAACGTGGCCTACAGAGAATGCCATCACTGATACATTAACTCACTATGAAATAGAACAGAGAATAAAAGTGGCACTGTTACCCAAACGGGTGACAATGCCTTTTTTATGCAGAAAATCACTACTTTCAAGTTATAATTTTCAAAATAAAAAAGGCGTTCTTTTGAAAATGCGAACGAGGTGAGAGTTAGTGGAGATAGGCAGCTTTTTATAATATGCAATGAAGAAAAATAATCATCTTTTTCTTGCGTTTTTGAAGAATTTGTGATAAAATTTATTGTGTATGGGTATAAGTATAATAAAAAATGAGGAAAGAAATATGGAAGATAAAATATATGGGATAAATCCTGTTGTTGAAGCAATTAGCGCGAGAAGAGAAATTGATAAGATTTTGCTTCAAGATGGAGCAAAACACAGCAAGCTTTCTAAAATTACAGCGATGGCAAAAGAAAGAGGAATAACATATCGTTTTGTTAATAAGAAGAAACTTGATGAAATTGCAGAGGGTGGAAATCATCAGGGTGTTATTGCTTATGTGGCGGCGCATAGCTATGCTGAGATTAGCGGTATTTTAGATTATGCAAAAGAAAGAAATGAAGACCCGTTCATAGTTATTGCTGAAGGATTAAATGATCCACATAACTTAGGTAGCATAATAAGAACTGCAAATGCTGCAGGAGCACACGGAGTGATAATACCTAAAAATCGTAGCGTTGGATTAACTGCGACGGTTGCAAAAGTTTCTGCAGGAGCGTTGGAATATACCCGCGTTGCAAGAACTGCTAATATTTCTGATGCGATTGAAAAGCTTAAGAAACAAGGTGTATGGGTTGCGGGCACAGCACTTGAGGGGAGCACTTTGCACTATGAATGTGACTTAACAGGTCCGCTTGCTATTGTTATTGGTGCTGAGGGAACAGGCCTCAGCCGATTGGTCAGAGAAAAATGCGATTTTTTACTTAAAATTCCAATGTTGGGACAAGCAGAGTCGCTCAATGCCGCTGTTGCGACGGGCGTGTTGATATATGAAGCTGTCAGACAAAGGATGAAAAAGGTCGGTGAGACTAAGTGATTAGCGAGGTAAAAAGCGTTGCGCTGAATGGAATTGACGGATATGCGGTGAATGTTGAAACTGATATTTCAAACGGCATGCCCGGATTTGATATAGTTGGATTACCAGATGTTGCAGTTAAAGAATCAAAAGAGCGGATAAGGGCAGCGGTTAAAAATAGTGGCATGGTTATGCCTTCAAAGAGAATCACGGTTAACCTTGCCCCTGCCGATGTTAAAAAAGAAGGTTCTCATTTTGATTTACCGATAGCGTTAGGTATTTTATCAGCATCAGAGCAGATGCGAAAAGATATTTTTTCAGACAGCGTATTTTTTGGGGAGCTTTCACTTAATGGTGAACTCAGAAAAGTCAGCGGAGTGTTGCCGATGGTGATTTCGGCGTATCAAGGGGGAATAAAAAAGGTTTTTGTTCCCATGGAAAATGTAAAAGAAGCCGCAGTTGTTTCAGACGTTGAGGTATATGGTGTTGAAAGTCTCAAAGGACTTGCAAAGCATTTCACAAATGAAAAGCCAATAAAACCAGAAGAGGTTAATTTAGTAGAAATTTTAACGAGCAAAGATAAGATAAAATATGATTTTGCGGATGTTAAAGGACAATTTTATGTTAAGCGGGCATTAGAGATTGCGGCAGCGGGCGGACATAATATTTTGATGATTGGGCCTCCGGGCTCTGGTAAAACAATGCTTGCCCAGAGAATTCCGTCCATTCTTCCGGATATGAGCTTTGAAGAGGCGCTTGAGATAACTAAGGTTCATAGCATAGCGGGAACACTTTCAGATAAAAAACCAATAATAACAGAAAGACCATTCAGGCATCCGCATCACACGATTTCTTCCGTGGGACTTTCGGGGGGAGGAACACATCCAAGACCGGGTGAGATAAGTCTTTCGCACAATGGTGTTTTATTCCTTGACGAGCTACCGGAATTTAAACGAGATGCTTTGGAGATTATGCGACAGCCACTTGAAGATGGCGAAATTACGATAACGAGAGTCGGGGGCACGGTCACATATCCTTGCAGCGTTATGCTTGTGGCCTCAATGAACCCTTGCCCTTGTGGATATTATGGGGATTCTGTCAGGGAGTGTACCTGTAGCCAAAGCCAGATTGTAAAATATATGAGTAAAATAAGCGGGCCTTTGCTCGATAGAATTGATTTACACATTGAGGTTCCATCGGTGAAATATGATGAGCTTGAAACAAAGGAAAAGGGTGAAAGCTCAGAAAATATAAAAGCGCGCGCAGATGAGGCGAGAAAAATTCAATTAAAGCGATATAAAGATTGCGGAATTTATTCAAACAGTCAATTAACACCGGATTTGATGAACCAATATTGCACGCCGTCAAAAGATGCGGGTGAATTGTTGAAGCAGGCTTATGAGAGCCTTGGGCTCAGCGCAAGAGCGCATAATCGAATTTTAAAGGTTGCAAGAACGATTGCGGATTTAGCAGGTGCAGAAAATATTGAGGCAGAACATATTGCAGAGGCAATTCAATATCGTGCGCTTGACAAAAAGTTTTTCAATTAAAAATGGGAGGAATTATGAAACTTAATATTGTTTTAGTGGAGCCTGAAATCCCATCAAATACAGGAAATATTTCGAGAACATGCTCTGTGATTGGAGCGCCGCTGCATTTGGTGCATCCGTTGGGGTTTGATATAAGTGAAAAAGCGGTTAAGCGTGCTGGACTTGATTATTGGGATGAGCTGGAGTTGTTTGAATATAATAGTTTTGCTGAAGTGAAGGAAAAAAATCCGGATGGAGAATTTTTCTATTGCACAACTAAAGCAAAACACACCTATAGCGATGTGGATTTTAAAAATTTTAAAGACAAAAATATTTTTCTTGTTTTTGGCAAGGAAACAAAGGGACTCCCGGAAGAACTTTTGAGGGGGAATAAAGAAAATTGCATCAGAATCCCAATGAAATATAACAAAAGGTCGTTAAATTTATCAAATTCGGTTTGTGTGATAGCATATGAGGTGCTCCGCCAATTTGAATTTGAGGATTTGCAAAAAGAAGGTTTTTTACCTGAAGTATAAAAAATAAGAAGATATTAAAAGGAGTGTTGGTTTATGATTAAGATAATGACAGACCTTTCTGCAGACATAAAAAAGGAAGAAGCAACCAGATATAATATTGCAGTATTACCATTTTATATAAATTTTGGAAATGAGAGCATACTTGCAAATTTAGATTATACACCGCATATGTTTTATGAAAAATTTAAAAGTCTTGATGAAATTCCGTCAACGAGTCAGGCGACACCGGGAATTCTGGAGGATTTATATAGAGAATTAGGGGCAGATAATGAAATTATTCACATAACGATTCCGGCAAATGGCAGCGGTATTGTAAATACTGCGAGAATGATTTCAGAGCGTCTTAATGATGAGGAAGGCTTTAAAATAACAATTGTGGATTCAAGCCTTTATAGCTATGGAATTGGAATAAATGTTATTGAAGCCGCAAAAATGGCTGAAAAGGGTGCAACAAAAGATGAAATAGTAGCTTTTCTGAAAGAGCGTTTTGAAAAAGACAGTGTTTATTTTATTGTTGATGATTTAACCTGTCTTAAAAAGGGTGGCCGAATAAAAGCGACGACAATGGCAATATCTACAATGCTGGATATTAAACCAATATTAAAATCAAATGATGGTTTGGTTGAGGCTTTTGCAAAGGTGCGGGGAATTAAAAAGGCAATCTCAAAAATGGTGGATTTAGTTGAGGAAAACATTGAAAATCCTGAAGAGGCAACAGTTTATGTTATGAATGCAGATGCTGTTGAAAATGCTGAACTTACAGCAAAAATGATTAAAGAGCGGATATCTCCAAAAGAAATAGTTATATCGGATGTTGGTCCAATAATCACTTGCCATGCAGGAGTCGGTGTTTTTGGTGTGTATTTCAGACATAAGGGCTGATTTGTAAAAAACTGAAAGGCTGTGAAAATAGATGTATCTTGAAAAAGAAGAAATAAAATTTGCTGTTGTTTATACAATAAAACAATATAAAGCCCCCATAAGCATGAGCAAGATATATGAAATTCTGACGTGGGAAAAAGAGGTTATGGAATATTTTGAACTTTCGGAGGCTTTAATGGAACTTTCGGAAGATAAATATATTTATGACAAATACTATAGGAATGAAGAGTCATTTTGCTTGACAGAAAAGGGTGAAGATGCATATCTTTATTTTAAAAGCAGAATTCCGCAGAGCATCAGAGACCGCATTGATTCTGCAATCGGTGAAATAAAATATACAGAGCTTGCGGACCCTAATGCGGTGCGCTCAGAAGTGATTCTTGCCGCAGAGGAGCAATATATGGCAAGATGCTCTATTCTTGACGGCAAGGTGCCAATGTTAGAGCTTTCGCTAAATATGGGAACAAAGCCTCAGGCGCAGGATGCAGCGAAGTATTTTAAAGAAAATGCGGATGAAATTTATAAAGGAATTTTGAATTTGTTCTTCCCCAAAAAGAGTGAGGAGAATGAAAAAAAATAAGGACTTGATGATTGTTGATTTTGGAGGTGCTGAATGTTTACAGCAGATAGTTACGATGTGATAGTAGTGGGTGGAGGCCATGCAGGAATTGAAGCGGCATTTGCTTCGGCAAGGCTTGGAATGAAAACCTGCTTGTTTTCAATAAGCCTTGATAGTGTTGCCAACCTACCATGTAATCCCAGCATAGGCGGAACAGCTAAGGGGCATCTTGTTAGGGAGATTGATGCTCTTGGCGGCGAGATGGGCAAGGCTGCAGATGAAACGCTTTTGCAATCACGAATATTAAATAGAGGAAAAGGCCCTGCAGTTTATTCGCTCAGAGCACAGATTGACCGAAGAAAATATCAGAATGAAATGAAACACCGCCTTGAAATGTGTGACAATCTTCACATACGACAGGGAGAAATTGTGAAGGTTAATCTTAAGGATAATTGTGTTGAATCGGTTGAAACGAAGATGGGTGCGAAATATCTCTGTCGGGCGGCTATTATATCTTCAGGAACATATCTTAAATCCAGAATAATAATAGGTGACTTTAGCATGGAAAGCGGACCAGATGGGGTTTTTCCTGCAACCGAACTGTCACAGAATCTTGCTGAAATTGGAGTTGAACTCGTTCGTTTTAAAACAGGAACACCACCAAGAGTTAACAGAAGAAGTATAGATTTTTCCGAGCTTGAGGTGCAAGAGGGGGATGACGAGATAACGCCATTTTCGTTTGAAACAAGCAAGGAACTTAAAAACACGGTTGAGTGTTACATCACATATACAAATGAAAACACACATAAAATAATAATGGATAACATTCATCGCTCTCCGCTTTATGGCGGAAGCATAAAGGGAATAGGGCCGAGATATTGTCCGTCGATTGAGGATAAAATAATGCGTTTCCGGGATAAGGAAAGGCATCAGCTTTTTATTGAACCAATGGGAGATGATACGGAAGAAATGTATATTCAAGGTTTCTCCAGTAGTTTGCCTGAGGATGTTCAAATTGAGATGCTTCACACACTTCCCGGACTGGAAAATGCACAGATAACAAGAAATGCATATGCTATAGAATATGATTGTTGCAATCCGTTACAGCTTAATGCAACGCTTGAGATGAAAAATATTAGTGGACTTTATGGGGCAGGTCAATTCAACGGAACGTCGGGCTATGAGGAAGCGGCAGCGCAGGGATTAATTGCAGGAATAAATGCAGCGCGAAAAATCAAAGGTGAGGAGCCGTTTATTCTCGATAGAAGTGATGCATATATCGGAACGCTTATTGATGATTTGGTAACAAAAGGAACTAATGAGCCATATAGAATGATGACGTCACGTTCAGAATACAGATTGATTCTGAGGCAGGATAATGCAGATTTGCGTTTGACACCACTTGGATATAAAATAGGCTTGATATCTGAAGAAAGATATGAAAAGTTCAAAAAAAAGCAGGAGCTTATTTCCAAAGAAAAGGAAAGGCTTGCGAGCATTGTTTTTCCGCCATCAAAAGAGGTTAACGAGCTGCTTGAAAGGCTCGGTAGCACAAAAATTTCAACCGGAATACATGCATATGATATGTTGAAAAGACCTGAGGTTACATATGCAGAAATGTCAGTAATTGATAAGGACAGGCCAAACTTGCCACCGGATGTCTGCGAACAGGTAGAAATCAGTATAAAATATGAAGGATATATAAATCGTCAGATTGAGCAGGCAAATAAATTCAAGAAAATGGAAAACAAAAAAATTCCTTCGGATATTGATTATAGCGAAATCAGCGGACTTCGAATTGAGGCAAGGCAAAAGCTGGAGAGCATAAGACCTCTTTCGATTGGTCAAGCGTCAAGAATATCGGGAGTATCTCCTGCAGATATTGCTGTTTTAGTGGTATATTTAAAGCAAGGAAGAAAATAAATTATGAAAGAATTCGTTATAGGGCAAAATGATGCGGGACAAAGATTGGATAAATTTTTGATTAAGCTCATGAAAACTGCACCTAAAAGCATGATTTACAAGTGGATAAGGAAAAAACGAGTTAAGGTGAATGGTAAAAAGCAGGATGTTAATTATTTTTTATGTGAGGGTGACATACTAGAACTTTACATAAATGACGAGTTCTTTGATGAATCCAAAGAATTGCCAAAACACCTTTTGCTGAAACCGGACCTTTTGGTTATCTATGAGGACGAAAACATCCTTGTTGCAGACAAGCCGTCGGGAATTAAGGCTCATGATGGTGAAGATTGCCTTATTAATCAAATACAGGCTTATCTTTATCAAAAGGGTGAATATATGCCACAAAACGAAAACACATTTTCCCCTGCACTTTGCAACAGGATTGACAGAAACACATCAGGTTTGGTTATAGCGGCAAAAAATGCAGAGGCGCTTCGCATATTGAATGAAAAAATACGAAATCGCGAAATAGAAAAATTTTATGTTTTGAAAATTGAAGGGAAGATAAATCCCAAAGAAGGAGAAATTGAAGGATATATTTTAAAAAATGAAACGGAGAAAAAAGTTTATTTTTATAAAGATGAAGTGCCGTTATCTAAGTATTGTTTAACAAAATATAAGACAATAGATGAGTTTGGGACGGTTGAAGTGGAATTGATAACCGGCAGAACACATCAAATAAGAGCAAGCTTTGCTGCGGTTGGTCACCCGCTTGTTGGTGATGTGAAATATGGGGCAAAGAAAAATGGGAAAAAAGATTTTCAAAATCTCAGAGCATATAAAATAAGCTTTAACTTCAAGACCCCTGCAAGTGTTTTAGAATATTTAAACAGAAAAATAATAGAGACATCAAAGGTGGAAAAATGATTTAAAATGGTGGTGAAATAAGTGAAGTGGACAGAGCAACAGAGATTGGCAATAGAGAGTAAAGGCGACAATATTCTTTTAGCAGCGGCAGCGGGTTCAGGAAAAACAGCGGTGCTTGTTCAACGTATAATTGAATTAATAAGCAATGAAAAAGCTGGAAGTGAATTGATTGACGTTAATAGATTGCTTGTTCTCACCTTCACAGAGGCAGCAGCAAGTGAAATGCGCGGAAAAATTTCATCAGCAGTTAATCGTGCTTTGGAGGAAAATCCTGAAAATCAATATTTGAGACGGCAGAGCCTATTAATACATTCCGCGAGTATTTCAACAATACATTCATTTTGTTTGAACACGCTCAAAAGTTACATACATTTTACGGATTTGCCTGTAGATTTTACCATTGTTTCAGAAACAGAAAATAATATAATGCTCAAAACGGCGATTGATAATGTGCTGGAAAGATTTTATGGAAAAATTGATAAAGATACCGCATTCAAGAATCTTGTGTTGGGCTATGGCGGCATTAAGAACGATTTAGCGTTACGCGATTTAATTATGGCGCTGATTAAATTCAGCAAAAGTATGCCATATCCTGCAAATTGGCTTAATGAGGCGGTGAGGAATTATGAATATACCGCCAAAACAGGAAAACTCAGTGATAATTTTTTAAAGCTGATAAGGAAAATAACAGAGGAATATATAGAGGAAACTACAGAAATTTATGAAACTATTCAAAAAATAATTTCTGAAAGGCTTTTTGAGGAACACCCATATTTTACTTTCTTTAAGGAGGAGTGGGAAGAACTTAAAAGTTTGTTTAAACGTATTAAAAATGCAGATTATGAAAATGTTTGGAAATGCTTTCAAGTATTTGAATTTCAAAAGCTTAAACCCGGCGTAAAAGGTGCAGAGGGTGATGTTCTCGAGGCACAGAATCTTATTAAACAATATCGTGCCATCGCCAGAAAAAGTTATAAGAAAATAAAAGAATGTTTCCATATCAATGAGGAAGATGTAATTAAAAGACTTTGTTTAACATATCCAATTGTAAGAACCTTGAAAAATATTGTTCTTATGGTTGACAGAAGCTATACAAAGGAAAAACGCAGGAAGAGCTATCTTGATTTTAATGACCTTGAGCATGAAACGCTCAAACTCCTTGTTGGCAAAGATGGAAAACCAACAGATGTTGCATATATTTTAAGGGAAAAGTATCAAGAAATTCTGATTGATGAATATCAGGACACAAATTATATTCAAGATGCAATTTTTCAGGCGGTTTCGAGAGAAAATTCAAACATTTTTATGGTTGGAGACCTTAAACAGAGCATATATAAATTCAGAAATGCAGTGCCTGCATTATTTTTAAATAAATATGAAAGCTATGCTAAAGAAGAAAATAAGGGAAAGATGATAAAGCTTTTCAAAAACTTCCGTAGTCGCATGGGCGTTATTAATGCTGTTAATTTTATATTTGAACACATAATGAGTAATAAAGTCGGAGACTTGAATTATGACGAAAATGAGTTCCTCATAAAAGGTGCTCAATATCCCAATCTGGAAAATGAGTTTAAAACGGAACTCCATATGATTTGTCGGGATGGAGAAATCCCTGAAGATTATGATGGTGAGTTGGAAACAGATAAAACAGAACTTGAGGCAAAAATGGCCGCAAGCAGAATAATAGATATTCTTAATAAGAAAACTGAGGTTTTTGATAAGAATACTGGTGAAATGCGCAGTGTTGAATATAGAGACATTGTCATTCTTATGCGAAACACAGGCAGCACGGCTCCTGTGTTTGAAAAAATATTGAGTGAATATAAAATACCTGTTTACACAGATGTTGGCCGTAGTTATCTTGGCTCGGTTGAAGTGCAGACGGTGCTTGCGTTTTTGCAGATTATAGAAAATCCTATGCAGGATATACCGCTCATTGCGGTTATGCGCTCACCAATGTTTGGCTTTTCTGCGGATGAACTTGCCAATATTCGTATTGGAATGAGGAAGGGCAATTTTTATGAGGCGGTTAAAAAAAGCATTGAATCGGGCAATGAAAAAGCAAAGGCTTTTTTAGAGCAGTTAAATATATTGCGCGATGAAGCGGAATATAGTGGGGTTTCTAAACTGATTTGGAAAATCTACTATGATTTTGGATATTATGAATATTCGGGTTCTTTGACTAGAGGCGTTGAACGCCAAGCTAATTTAAGACTTTTATTTGAGCGTGCAACAGAGTTTGAAAAAACGAGAATTGGATCACTATTTGGCTTTATTAATTTTATCGACACAATGTGGAACGAAGGTGATGACTTAACGCCTGCCAAAGTCTTTGGCGAGAGTGAAAATGTGGTCAGAATCATGAGCATACATAAGTCAAAGGGTCTTGAGTTCCCAATAGTCATACTTGCTGATTTATCACATCGATTCAATATGACAGATGTGGGACAGAATATAATATGGCATGAAAACATAGGTATTGGCGCAGATTACACAGATTCAGAAAACAGAGTGAGATATCCATCATTATCCAGAGTTTTAATTTCAGAACACTCGAAGAGAGACCTCGTGTCAGAGGAAATGAGGCTTCTTTATGTTGCGATGACTCGTGCACGAGAAAAATTGATTATGATTTCGACTTTTAAGGAAAGCGAAAAGAATTGGAAGGAGCCGCTCTATAACAAAAATGGCAAAACGCTTATTGCATATGTTAAAAATTCATTATGCTTAAGAGACTGGATTGTTTCAGCGCTCATGAAGCATCCAAAAGCTGCTGAACTTCGGGAATGGTGCGGAATTAATGATAGTGAGAACAGGCAGAAAATCGATTTTGAACTGGATGTAAAAATATATAAAAATGCAGCAGAGGTGTTAAGCCCAATCGATAACAAAAAAGAAGATTGCAGGGAAGAAGAAAATATTGACAATAATCTATATGATGAAATGACTGAAAAATTAAGCTATGAATACCCGCATAAAATCTTGGGAGATATTCCTGCAAAAATGTCGGTAAGTGAGGCAAAAAGAATACAAATAGATAATGGTGAATATGTTCCGCGTCTTAGTGGAGTTGATACCTCTGGACTCGCAGATATTACCTCGTTTAAGGGCGCAGAAAGGGGAACAATTATTCATTTTGTCATGCAAATGTTGGATGCAAAAAAGGTAAACAACGGAGAAGATGTAAAAAAATTTGTTGACGAGCTTGTTTGTGAAGGAGCGATAACCGAGCAAATGGCACAGGTTGTTGATTGTGTGAAGATAGCAGAGTTTTTCACTGGACATTTAGGAAATCGTATTAAAAAAGCTTCAAGAGTTGAAAAAGAATTCAGTTTTTACACCGAGACGGAAACAGATGAAATTTATCATAATGGAATTCGTAACAAAATACTTTTACAAGGAACAATAGATTGTTTTTTCATAGAAAATGACGGTAAAATAGTTTTACTGGATTTTAAGACAGACGGAGTTAAAACTCGGAGCGAGGCAGAAAAAAAGGCAGAAAGTTACAAAATTCAGATGAAATACTACATGAAAGGGTTAGGCGAAATTCTTAATAAAAAAGTTGATGAATGTTACCTTTATTTCCTTAATTGTGGTGAAGCGGTGCAGATTTTTTAGCAAGAAAAAGGAGGAAGAGCAATGAAAATATTGATTTTGACGGTAACAACGGGACAAGGTCACAATCAAGTTGCAGATTCTTTGAGTAAGAATTTTCAGGATAAAGGGATTGAAAGCTTGTGTGTGGATGCTCTTGAATATATTAATCCTGTTCTTAAGGAATCGGTCTCTCAAGGATATCTTATGTCAACAAAGAGAGTGCCTAAAATCTATGGCAAAGTATATCGTCTTGCTGAGAAACGGGATAGTGACGGAAAGGACAGTAAATTTATAAAAATCACAAATACTATTCTTGCGAAAAAACTAATCCATTTTGTTGATGATTACAAGCCGGACATCATCATTTGCACACATGTTTTTGCGGCATTATTGGTGAGTTATGTTGAGCACAAAATAAAAGGGAACATTAAAACAGTTGGAATAATAACTGATTTCACAATACATCCATATTGGGAAGACACAGAAATTGACTATTATATAACAGCGCATGAACTTTTAATGAATCAAGCTGAGAAAAAAGGTTTGGCAAAAGAACAAGTTATGCCAATCGGGATTCCAATTAATCCAAAGTTTGCACAAAAAAGAAGCAAGGCTGAAGCAAGAGAAGAACTAGGAATTGACAATATGACGACAGTTCTTGTTATGAGCGGAAGCATGGGATATGGCAAAATTGTTAATGTTATAAGGGCGCTTGATAAATCGAGCATGAACTTTCAGATTATCTCCGTTTGTGGGAATAATGAAAAACTTAAGAAGAGAATAGATAATGCAAAACTTAGCAAGAAAATTTATAATTTTGGGTTCACAGACAAGGTTGATTTGATGATGGATGCTGCAGACTGCATAGTAACAAAGCCCGGCGGACTAACAACGAGCGAAGCATTGGCAAAAGGGTTGCCGATGATAATTGCAAATCCGATACCGGGACAAGAAGACAGAAATCTTGAATTTTTGCTCAACAATGGTGCGGCAATGAAAATTAGCTCAACCTTTCCGATTGACGAAGCAATTTATCAGATGTTTACTAATGAAAAAAGATATAAAAATATTATTGAGATGATAGAAGGTCTCAGCAAACCAAATTCAACTAAAAAGTTTTTAGATTTTATTTTTGAAATTGGCAAGGGCGGACAGGAAGAGGTAGAATAATGGAGAAGATAAAACTGATAAAATTGAGTGACGGCAATGTGGGAGAAAACTATTTTGTCAAGGAAATTAATTTGGATATAAAGATTAAGAGACGCTTGGAAATACTCGGTATGACAAGCAATTCTGAAATTATGGTGCTAAATAAAAAGAAAACGGGAGCGATGATTGTTAGAGTGAGAGGAACCCGATTTGCTTTGGGACGGCTATTTGCAGACGGAATAATTGTTGGGGGTGAAGGTGAATGAGCAATATGACTTATGAAGAAATAAATGTTGCATTTATTGGTAACCCCAATTGCGGAAAAACAACATTGTTTAATGCATATACCGGAGCAAACCTCAAGGTGGCAAATTGGCCCGGAGTAACTGTTGAAAAAAAAGAAGGCATGGCGACATATCACGGAAAAAAATATAAGATGATTGACCTTCCGGGAATTTATTCCATGACGTCATACACAATGGAGGAAATACTTTCAAGACATTATATATTGGAGAATGAGGTTGATGTTATAATAAACGTTGTTGATGCTTCAAGTCTTGAAAGAAATCTCTATCTCACAATTCAGCTTATTGAATTGGGAAAACCGGTTATTCTTGCTCTTAATATGATGGATATTGTTGAGGAGCGGGGTATGGAAATAGATTTGCATCGACTTCCTGAAATGCTTGGCATACCTGTTGTTCCTGTGTCTGCACGAAAGAGAAACGGTCTTAATATTTTGATGCATGCGGCAGCACATCATAACGGAAAGCCGGCCGATAAAACAGAACATCATCATGAACCGGGAAATCATGAACATTCACACCATGATGAATATGTTATGGTTTATAGTGATGAGATTGAAGACAAAATAGATGCAATCATCAAACGAATGGAGATTAAATATCCGGACCTTGAGAACTATCGTTGGTACGCAATAAAATATCTTGAAGCAGACGATGAAATCATGAAAGAATATCCTCTTGAACTCGAGGGGATTGCAGATAAGAACTATGAAGACGAGATAATAAACCAAAGATATAATTTTATTGAAGAAATTGTTGAAGAGGTGCTTGTGAATCAAGCGGAAAAGAGTCGTGCAACAGACCAAATTGATGAATTTTTAACGCATAGAATATGGGGATTGCCAATGTTCTTTTTGATAATGGCGGCGGTGTTCTTCTTAACATTTACTATTGGTGATTTTTTGAAAGGCTATCTGGAGAGTGGGCTTGAATGGTTTTCAGATGCGGTGAAGATGTTCCTTGTGCATCTTTCGGTAAATGATATTTTGATTTCGCTGATAACTGATGGCATTATTGCAGGCGTTGGCGGAGTGTTGACGTTTTTGCCCAATATATTTATTTTGTTCCTTGCACTTGCTTTCCTGGAAGATAGCGGATATATGGCGAGAGTTGCCTATGTTATGGATGGAATCATGGCAAAAATAGGACTTTCGGGAAGAGCTTTTATCCCTATGCTGCTTGGCTTTGGTTGCACGGTGCCCGCGATTATGGCATCAAGAACACTGGAAGATGAAAACGATAGGCTTAAAACAATTATGATAACTCCATTTATGTCGTGTAGCGCAAGATTGCCGGTTTATGTTTTGCTTTCACAGATGTTTTTTGGAAAATATGCTATGATTGCGGCGTATTCAATGTATGTGATAGGCGTTGTTGTTGCGATTATAGCTGCAAAAATAATGACAGTATTTTCAAGACAGAAAAGCAAAAATTCTTTACTTATAGAACTGCCCGGATATAAAGCTCCGAATGCCAGAACAATAGCAATATATGTTTGGGAAAAGTTAAAAGATTATTTAACAAAGGCAGGTACAACCATTTTTGTTGCCTCAATAATACTTTGGGGTGTATTGAATTTTGGAATAGACGGTATGACGGGTGACATGTCGAAAAGCTTTGGTGCATTTTTAGGAAGATGGCTTGTTCCAATTATGGAACCTGCAGGACTTGGATATTGGCAAATAATTGTTGCTTTGATTTCGGGCATTGCGGCAAAAGAGGTTGTTGTTTCAAGCATGAGCGTTCTTTATGGTGTTGGGAATATTGTTTCACCTGAAGGAATGTCGACTTTGGCAGGAGTTTTGTTAGGTAATGGATTTACCTCGATTAATGCATATTCAATGATGATTTTTTGTTTGCTTTATGTGCCGTGTGCTGCAGCAATTGCAACAATCCGTCGTGAAACAGGGTCGCTTAAGTGGACTTTGAGAGCCATAGCACTCCAACTTGGCACAGCATGGATATGTTCAACTGTGTTTTTCCAGATAGCACAAATTTTCATAAGATAAAGGGGAATAGAAATGATAGGAACACTTGTTAACTGCGGAGCGGTTATTTTAGGGGGCGCTCTCGGGTTAATTATGAAAAAAGGAATTCCTGAAAAAATAGGAACAAGCATAATGAATGGACTTGCACTTTGTGTCATGTATATTGGAATAAGCGGGGCACTTGAGGGGCAAAACATTTTGATTGTAGTTTTGTCGATTGCAGTTGGCATTTTGATTGGCTCTCTTCTTGATCTTGATGCACGCCTTAACAGGCTTGGAGAGATTCTGGAAAACAAACTGAGTCGGGATGGTGCGGGAAATTTTTCTCAGGGTTTTGTTACGGCAAGTCTTTTGTTTTGTGTGGGGGCAATGGCAATTGTTGGTTCACTACAAAGTGGAATATCGGGTAATCATGAAACTTTATTTGCAAAATCGTTGATAGATGCTATTTCTGCAATGGTGCTTTCGTCAACGCTTGGCGTTGGTGTGCTTTTTTCATCGGTTGCTATTTTGGTATATCAAGGGATAATAACAATTTGCGCAGGCTTTCTTGAACCTGTTTTAACCGAAACAATAATCAGCGAAATGACCTGTGTTGGTTCGTTGTTGATTATAGGTTTATCACTTAACATGTTAAAAATAACAACTCTTAAGATAATGAACTATATACCCGCGATTTTTATACCAATAATAATATATTGGGTTTTAGAGGTAATTAATAAAATGTAAATAAAAACTATTGAAATTATTGTTGTTGTGGAGTATAATAATTAAGGTATGCTTTTAGAATGAGCGTGCGAATTAACTCGCATTCATATGAATAAATTATGTAATGAAAGGAGATGTGGCTTGTGATACAGTCTTTATTGAGAGCAATGTTTGATATTTTTCAGTTTTTACTGTTTATCATAGGTTGTTATTATTTTACTGTGGCAATTTTCTCGTTTGTTAATGTTAATCGCGAGCAAATGCCAAAACGCAAGCACGCATTTGCTTTGGTTGTCGCGGCACACAATGAAGAAAATGTGATAGGTCAGCTTGTTAAGAGCTTAAAAGAGCTTAAATATCCTGACGAACTATATAAAATTTTTGTTATTGCAGATAATTGTGATGATAACACAGCAAATGAGGCAAGAGCTGCGGGAGCAGAAGTGTTTGAGCGTTTTGATTTGAACCATCGTGGCAAAGGCTATGCAATGGAATTTGCATTTGAAAAGTTGTTTGGCATGGATGACCAAATGGAATATATTTGTATTTTTGATGCAGATAATATTGTTGATAAAGATTTCTTGTTCCATATGAACAACAAAATAAACGAGGGTTATCGAGCAGTTCAAGGATATATAGATAGTAAAAATCCAACAGCATCATGGTTGACATTTTCTTATTCACTTTGGTATTGGATTAACAATCGCACAGCTCAGCTTTCAAGAGAAAATCTTGGTTTAGGTTGTCGGTTGGGCGGCACAGGCTTTGCAATTGCAACAGAGTTGATAAAGGAATATGGCTGGGGAGCAACCTGCCTTGCTGAAGATACGGAGTTCACTCTTAAGCTTGCACTGAATGACATAAGGGTAGGTTGGGAGCATAAAGCGGTTATTTATGATGAAAAGCCGATTAAACTTGATACTTCAATGCGACAACGAAGCCGTTGGATGCAAGGACTTGCGGATGTTGCATCAAGATATGTTGGGCCTCTCCTCGAAAAAGGCTTTAAGGAAAAGAAAATGTTCCCTTTTCATATGCTTATGAATTTTTGGAGCGATTGTTTATATCCTTTAACACTAGCGTTCTTCTCGTTTATATATGCAGCAAACTTTGTTCTTGATGAAACCTCATATATATATCGTAACATGTGTGAGGCATGGAATGAACCGATGGGGATGCTGCTTTTATCGGTGTTTGTTTGGGGGAATCTGGCTTTGACAATTTATGGACTTTATATCGATGGCAAATTAAATAGAGGCATTGCTAAAAATTTTTTTGGATTTATTATATATATTTTAACTTGGATACCAATTGGGATAGTCGGCTTTTTCAAAAGGAATGAGAAAGAATGGTATCACACTCCGCATTCGCCGAATGATAATAGATAAATTATAAAAAGGGTGATAAAAATGGATATATTTATTGAATACATGGTGAAAAAGAAAAAGAATTTGTCTGACTATATTCAGATGGTTTTGGTTACGATTGTCGGAATTTTTGTGCTAAGAACAATATTTTTTATTTTAATGCAAAAGGCTCCGATGTTTGGCTCGCTCATAACTTTTGGAGTTTTTGCAGGAGGTTATTTTCTTTATAGATTTATTACCTCATATAATATTGAATATGAATATTCGCTTGTGAATAATGAGATAGATATTGATAAAATTATTAATGTGAGAAAACGCAAGAAATTAACAACGATTAATTTGAAAACTATTGAAAAATTTGGTGTTACAAGTGGGCATGAATTTGAGCAGGCAACGAAAAATCCTGAAATTGTCAAAATATATGCTTGCACAGACTCAAAGGCAGAGGATGCTTTCTTTGCGATATATCGTGGAGAAGGCTCCAGAAAGATGATAATTTTCAATCCTAATGAAAAAATGGAAGAACACATCAAAAAGGTTTGTTCGCAAAACATAGTGGTGTAGAGATGTTAAGCTGCGGGATAGATATAATAGAGATTTCAAGGATAGAGGACGATATTCAAAAGCCGCTTTTCTGCAAAAAGGTTTTTACAGATAGTGAAATGGAATATTATCAAAAAAAGGGAAGCCGTGCGGAAACGCTTGCCGGCATGTTTGCGGCAAAAGAAGCTTTTGCGAAGTATTTGAAAACGGGATTCCGAGGTTTTGGGTTCACCGATGTTGAGATTAAACACGATAATAACAATGTGCCGTTTATTGAATTTTGTGGAGCTCAACAAAATGTTACGGTGAGTATTTCGCATAACAAAACATGTGCAGTGGCAATTGTTTGTGGCGATTGTGACGCTTTTTCAAAAAGTGGGAAATTTGAATATATTGAAAAGATGCGAAGCCTCATGCCTAAACGCTTAACGGACGCTAACAAGCATGATTGCGGCAAGGTGTTCATTGTTGCAGGCTCGAAGGGGATGACCGGTGCGGCTGCACTCTGTGCATATGGTGCGCTCAGATGTGGAAGTGGGCTGGTGACTGTTGGAACTGCAGAAAAAGAGAGACCGATTGTTGCGTGCAAATTAACAGAGGCAATGACGGTTGGATTACCTGAGAAAAATGGAATAATCAGTTATAATGCCGTGCCTGAAATATTAAAAAGGGCAAAAAAATCAAATGTGGTTGTTTTTGGACCGGGAATTGGAAGGCATGAGGATATTACGCGAATTCTTGAAAAGCTACTGATGGAATTTGAAGGAATTTTAATAATTGATGCAGATGGTATAAACGCTTTAAGTGAGAATATAAATATATTAAAGAAGAAAAACTGTGAAGTTATAATAACGCCACATGTTGGTGAAATGTCAAGACTCGCAAAACTTTCTGCTGAGGAAATACAATCCAAAAGATCAGAAATTGCATCAACATTTGCCCAAAAACACGGAGTTTGTGTTGTGCTCAAAGGAAAGGACACGGTAATTTCCAACACAAATGGTGAGTTTTTGGTCAATCAAAGCGGGAATTGCGGCATGGCAACGGGAGGCACGGGAGATGTTCTGGCAGGAGTCATTGCGGCATTTGCGGCACAGGGCGCGGGTGCATATAATTCAGCAGTTTTAGGGGCATATATACATGGCTTAGCAGGAGATATTGCGGCAGAGGACAAAGGAATATACGGACTTATTGCAACAGATGTTGCGGAGAAGTTGCCATATGCTATAAAAAGCGTAATGGGATTATAAATGAAAATGAAAGGATGTAGAATTTGAAAAGGAGCATAGCGACAATATTGTTCGTTATACTCATGACAAGTTTTGTGGCATGCGGCAGAAAAACAGACCACGATGCATACAAAGAAATATACAAAAGATATAATGATTTAAACTCTTTTTGCGCAATAGCAGAAATAACCGTTAAAAATGACAGGACCGAAAACATATATCTGGCAAAACAAAATTATAA
>JAZNGL010000090.1:0-3059 GCA_045576435.1 Clostridia bacterium | reverse complement strand
GTTTTTCTGTGTCCTCTTATTTCTGCCTCGTTCTGTATGCCGCCAAGACTAACACGAACATATTTTCTGCCAAGGCTCTCTGCAAGCGATTTTGCGATTGAAGTTTTTCCTGTTCCCGGAGGCCCTGCCAAACATATTATTGAGCCTTTGGAATCTGGCGACAGTGTTTTCACCGCCAAATATTCAAGTATTCTTTCTTTAACCTTTTCAAGACCATAGTGGTCACGTTCCAAAATCTTTTTCGCGAGCTTTATGTCTGAATTCTCATCAGTTGATTTATCCCATGGCATTGCAAGAACGGTTTCAACATAGTTTTGCACAACACCATATTCCTGGGAATGAACCGAAAGCCTTGATAATTTAAGAAGTTCTTCATCAAGCTTTGTTTTAACCTCATCAGGAAGAATTCTCTTTTCCATTTTTGCACGATATGAATCCGCCTCAGCCTGTCCTGATTCAAAATCACCAAGCTCCTCCTGAATAATCTTCATTTGTTCACGAAGAATATAGTCACGCTGATTTTTGTCAAGGTTGTCTTTGAGCTTAGACATAACGCCCTGCTCAACCTCAAGAATGTTATTTTCGTTTTCCATCATGGCAATCAGGCTTTCCATTCTCGCCCTGACGTCAAGTTCTTCAAGAATTTTCTGTTTTTCATTTGGCTTGAGCGGAAAGTTTGATGCGGTTATATCAGCAAGAGTTCCTGCCTCATCAATAACCATCATTGATGCCGCAGCCTCAGGATTATTTCTTTCATACATTTCAAGATGTTCTTCAAGAAGTTTTTTGATTTTGCGCATCAAAACCTGCTCCTGCAAATAATCCTCACATTCAATATCATATTGTTCGAGCACACTAACCCTAGCAAACTCGTCACTATCATAAAACCTTGTTATTTTTGCACGACAAATACCTTCAACCAGAACCCTTATGTTGCCATCAGGCAAGCGAAGTATCTGCTTAACTTCTGCAACAACTCCTATTTTTGAAATTTCATCTTTTTCGGGACTTTCTGAAAAAAAGTCTTTCTGATAGCTCAAAAAAATGAGTTGGTCATTTGCCATTGCATTTTCAACTGCCGCTATTGATTTTTTTCTTCCCACATCAAAGTGGATAACCATTCCCGGGAAAACAACAAATCCCCTGAGCGGAATTAGCGGCAATATATATCTTTTGTTACTCATCTATCTATCTTACACCTTTCAAAAAAATTTTCATTGACATAATACACCATGCTAACTATTATACTATTTTTTTTTGGAAATATCAACCCCTTCTGCACTAATTATTCCAATATTTGAAGAAATTCTTTCATATATTTCGCAACTTTTCAGGTTTTTGTCATCAAAAACAACATCAATCAGCTCCAGAACCGTAGAAATTGGTATTATTTCAGATGCTAAATCCATATATTTTTCTCGATAATTCCCCGATGGTATTATTATTTTTTCAGCACCCGAATTAATTGCAGTGTTTATTTTTAACGGAACCTCTCCAACAACACAAACTTCACCATTTATTGAAATCTCACCCGTCATGGCAAGCCTTGAACTAATCGGCAAATTATTTACGGCAGAATAAACTGCGCAAAAAATTGCAACCCCCGCGGATGGTCCATCAACAGGCACACTATTCGGGAAGTTTATGTGAATTTTATAGTTTTCAACATCCACATTGAAATAGCTCCTGATTAGTGTTATAACGTTTTTAACTGAAGCATCAATACTGCTTTTCTTCTTGAATCTATGCTCATTGTTTGATATTTCTTCCTCGTCAATTGCACCCGTGACAATTAATTCTCCCTCACCACGCTCGCATTTGATTGCAACCGCCTCAACATCAAGAACACAACCCTGACCCTCACCGAAAACCGCAAGCCCATGTGCACATCCTGTTCTTTTTCCATCAATAAGTTTTTTCTCATATCGTGGCGAAAATTTTCCCATTTCAACAACCCATTCAATTTCATCAACCGTCACAAACTCCTTTTTTTCAAGTTTTGCAACACTTTGAGCCATTTGAACAAGATTCACCGCATCTCTGCCATTGTCAGCATATTGGCAAATCATCTCAATCGCCTCCGTTTTAAATTCAACTCCTGTTCCCTTTGTCGCATTCAAAACGATTTTTTCTATGTCTTCAACAGACAAAGCTTTAAAATATATTTCCATACACCGCGACCTTACTGCAGGCGGAATTTCCTCAGGATGTCTTGTTGTTGCCCCAATCAGACGAAAGTCCGCAGGAAGGCCATTTTGAAATACTTCGTGAATGTGTTTTGGAATGTCTTTATTGCGACGACTATAATATGACGAATCAAAGAAAACTCTTCTATCCTCAAGCACCTTTAACAGTCTGTTTATTTGCATATGTGGAAGCTCACCAATTTCATCAATAAACAAAACCCCGCCGTGTGCCTTTGTTACTGCCCCCTCCTTAGGTTGCGGAACTCCTGCGGGTCCATATGCTCCTGCACCTTGATATATTGGGTCATGTACCGAACCAATCAATGGATCCGCAATGCTTCGTTCATCAAATTGCATTGTTGTTGCATCAACCTCAACAAATTTTGCATCTCTTAAAAAAGGTGTTCCCTTGCTTTTTTTCGCTTCATCAAGAACAACCCTTGCCGCCGCCGTCTTGCCCACTCCAGGAGGACCATATATTAAAATATGTTGCGGGTTTTCCCCGAAAAGAGCCGCTTTCAGTGCCTTTATTCCCTCATCCTGACCAACAATATCGCAAACCTTTTGTGGCCTTGTTTTTTCAGTGAGCGGCATGCTTAATTTAATATCGTTCATTTTTTTTAGTCTTTCAAGCTCGGTTGTGCTATCCTTATATATTGAATTTTTGCTTGAAAACTGCCCTTTTAGCATTGTTAAAAAATATATTCCGATAACAATTGTAAAGCAAAATTCTATTACTGCCATTATTGTTGAAATCATAATTTTCTCTCCATATTAATCCTGATATTTTATAAGCTTATTATGTGTTATTTAAACAAAAAAAATCCAAAGCGAAAAATGATATGCACCCCAAAAGTTAGACACTTTTGGAGG
>JAZNGL010000089.1:0-12077 GCA_045576435.1 Clostridia bacterium | reverse complement strand
AATTTCCTATAAAGCAAAAATGAACCCCCCTCAAAGGGAGTTCAGATTCGCTAACCAAGATGTTTCATTTTTGTTATATCAACTTCTTTTTGAGCATAACCCTCAATATAGTCAAGAAGCTTTTGAGGGTCTTTAAAAAATTCATAAAGTTTGAGTGTTTCATCTTTCATAAAGCCACGCTTTGCCGAGGTGTTCATCAATTTTTTTATGAGATCAAAATAACCTTTTGTGTTCAATATCGCAATCGCCTTTTGATGTCTGTTCAACTGTTTTAATGTTACTATCTCAAAAAACTCCTCAAAAGTTCCAACTCCTCCAGGCGTCATAATAAATGCATCTGATTTATCCTCCATAATTTGTTTTCTCTCTCTCATGGTTTCCGTATAAATAAATTCTGTGCATTCTTCATAAAGAACACCATCCACGTTAAAAAACGTTGGCGCAACACCTATGATTTTCCCATTATGACGACTCATTCCTCTTGCAACTGCACCCATAAGCCCTGAAGCTCCACCTCCATAAACAAGAGTGTGGCCTCTTTTCGCCATTTCTTCACCTAAAATTTCTCCGTTTTTTATGTATTCCTTATCTATTGCATCACTTGAAGCACCATAAACACAAATATTCATAAAATCATCCTCTCTATTTTAATTATATTATAAAATAGAAAAATTATCAATATTTTTCTTTATTTCCCCAAAATTAATACGCTTTATCATATGATAAAGCGCATTAAGAATCATTTTGATTAAAAATCTTTATTATTCGCAATCTTCATCGCTATCGCAGAAAAAATCAAACTCAATTGTTTCTCCGCAAGTAGGACATAAAATTTCGCCGTCTTCTAAATCTTCTTCAGCTACGATAAGTTCTTCGCCACAGTTTTCACAGGTTATTTGATATTCATCATCACAATCACAATATTCATCAAAAACCTCTGTGCCTATGACGTCAATTTCATCCTCAAGGTCATCAATTTTATCTGCAATAAAGCCCTGTTCCTGATCAAGAAGATCAAGCTCTGTTGCCAATGAACCCAAAAAGCCAATAATTTCATTTAAAAGCTTTCCTTCATTTTTTTCAGTATCAAGCTTCATTCCATCTGCCAAGCCCTTTAAATAAGCCGCTTGATTAGTTAAATCTGACATAAAACATCCTCCTTAAACTCTTGAGAGATATTCTGCTGTTCTTGTGTCTATCTTAATTTTATCTCCTTCGTTGATAAACATAGGAACATTTATCACAGCTCCTGTTTCAACTGTTGCAGGCTTTGTAACGTTAGATGCAGTGTTGCCCTTAACGCCCGGCTCTGTTGCTGTAACTTCAAGCTCAACAAATGTTGGTGGTTCAACAGCAAATACATTGCCCTTATATGAAAGAATAGTAACTGTCATATTTTCCTTAACAAACTTCAATGCATCACCAAGTTGGTCCTGGCTAAGAGGAATCTGCTCATAATCCTGGTCCATGAAATAAAACAGACCTGAATCCTCATACAAATATTCCATATCCTTTCTCTCAATGTGAGCCTTTTCAACTTTTTCTGTTGGATTAAAAGTTCTTTCAACCACTGAGCCTGTGATAACGTTCTTCATTTTTGTTCTCACAAAAGCTGCGCCCTTACCTGGTTTAACATGCTGAAATTCAACAACCTGATAAACATTACCTTCAAATTCAAAAGTAATGCCATTTCTAAAATCTCCTGCTGATATCATTGGTGTTTCCTCCTATATAAATTATTCTTTTTATTCTCTCTATCTATTGTATACTATATATCCAAAAAAATCAAGATAAATTTTCAATACAAGACAAAATCTCTGTTTTAGACAAAAAAACAACCCTCATCCTATCATGAATAAGAGTTGTTTTATTTTTAATGTTACTTAAGAATATATATCTTAACCTGTCGTCTTCCAAATCTAATTGCTTCTGCTCTGGTATTAAAGCACAAATCAATTTTATTACCCTTAATTGCGCCTCCTGTATCCGCTGCGACAGCTGTTCCATAAATATAAGAACCATCAGCAGTTTCAACATAAAGCTTTGTTCCAAGCGGGATTACTCTTGGGTCAACTGCGACAACACCTTTAAGTGCTCTTGCTCCTGTTGCTGTTATCCCATATCCCGGATTTGACGGACTTTTTCCGCAACTTGATGCATCATATGCCGTCGCCGTTGCCATGATAACCTTGCTATATGCAAGATTTCCACTACGAGAGGTCTGAATTGAACCTGCAGATGCAATTTGATATGTGTCAATTTTCTTTGGAGCAACCTCTTTTATCTGAGAAATAGGCTTTAAAATAACTTTTTCACTTATTTTCTCGCGCGACACCTCTACTCCGTCTTCATATGCAACTTTATATGAAACCTTTTTTTCGCCGGGCTTTCCGCTTTGAATGAGCTTCTTTTGACCGCTAGCAAGTGACTTGTTTGTTTTTTCTTCACATTCATATGGAACTTCTTCAATTTCTTCAACAAGCTTTTCTTCTGTCCTGATGAGTGTAATATCTGCAAATGCAGAAATTTTATCATAATAACCCGGAGTTGTCTTATCGGTGTCTTTTGTGTTTAGTCCAATTTCTGTTAAAGCTTCACCAACTGTATGTTTGGTTGTTCTATAGTTCTTTTTTTCGCCTTTTTCTGTAACCGTAATCGGAAAAGCTCTATATATTTCAATTTTCATGTTGTTCTTGACTTTATCACCAATTCCTACATTAAGCGCATCACCCTCATAAAGTGCGATGCCCTCAGCATCAAGAACACCTTCAACATATCTTTTAAATGTAACAACTTCTTTTTTAGAATTATTTTCATCGACAATAACTATATTTTTTCTGCTGGCAACCACCGAAATCATTACGGTTGCCACCATAACAAAAACTCCTGCAATAAGAATAATTCTTTTGGCTGATGAGGATATGTTAAACATTTTATCCTTCAGTCCTTTCAACATTGAATCACCTCTGAATTAAAAATTTACTTTGAAAAACTCCAAAATTTAACTTAATTATACTCTTTTTGCTCTTCTAAGTCAAATTTGATTATCCTGAATTAATCGGTTTAAGACGTTTTAATTTTTTAGAAATGGCTCAAAAAACATAAAACAAGCCAAAATCTTGCCATTTCCTTTCGGATACTCCGTTTTTTGACCTCCTCAACATCATTATATCCAAATTCTGTAAAAAAATTCGCTATTGAATTTATTTATAGAATTTGATATACTTATACCATAGTTATTGGAGGTTTTAAGCATGAACGAAATTACTATAAATCCCTCAGAGCGTGTTGATGATTTGCAGCTTGACGGTTTGCGTTTAATACAAAATCCGGATTGGTTTTGTTTTGGTGTTGACGCCGTTTTACTTTCAGATTTTTCTACGAAAAGTATTAAAAAAGGTAGCACCGTTCTTGATTTATGTAGCGGAAATGGTATTATTCCAATACTCCTCAGTGCAAAATCCTCCGCTTCAAAACTATATGGCATTGAACTTCAAACTCCTGTTGCTGATTTAGCCAAAAGAAATATTTTACTCAACAACCTTCAGGATAAACTTGAAATTATTAATGATGACCTTAAAAACGCCGTAAATATTTTCGGAAAAAGCATCTTTGACAACATAACCTGCAATCCCCCTTACAAAGAATTGCAGGGCGGAATGCAAAATTCAAGCGATATAATGACAATTGCCCGACATGAAGTTTTTTGCACGTTGAATGATGTTTTTTCCATTTCATCGCAGCTTTTAAAGCCATATGGGAAGCTCTCTATAATACATCGTCCCGAAAGGCTTGTTGAAATTATCTGCTTGATGCGGGAGCATAGAATTGAGCCTAAAAGACTTAGATTTGTTCACCCTTCACCCAACAAAACCGCAACAATGATTTTAATTGAAGGCGCAAAGCATCAAAATCCCAAATTGTTTTTAGAGTCTCCTTTATATATACACGACAATAACGGAAATTATACCGAAGAAATTAATAGAATTTACGGAAGAATTTAAACTGAAAGGACTGTTTTAATTGGATTCAGAGTATGGAAAGCTTTATTTGTGTCCCACTCCAATTGGAAATCTGGGTGATATTACAGTGCGAACACTTGAAACTTTGAAGAGTGTTGATCTTATTGCCGCAGAGGACACAAGAAACACATTAAAACTATTAAATCATTTTGAAATAAATGTACCTATGACAAGCTACTATGAGCATAACAAATCACAAAAAGGCGGTCTTTTAATTGAAAAGTTGAAAGAGGGAAAAAATATAGCTTTGGTTTCAGATGCAGGTATGCCTGCAATTTCCGATCCGGGAGAAGATTTGGTGCGTCTTTGCATTGACGAATCGATTGAGGTTGTTCCGCTTCCGGGTGCATCTGCACTTATTTGTGCCTTAGTTGCATCAGGCATGCCAACAGGTAGATTTTCCTTTGAAGGATTTTTAACAACCACAAAAACAAGTCGCAGAGAGCATCTTGAGGAAATCAAAAATGATACTCGAACCTTGATTTTCTATGAAGCACCGCATAAACTTCAAAAAACACTTAACGACATGCTCGAAGTGCTTGGTGACCGCAAAATTGTGCTTGCTCGTGAGCTGACGAAAAAATTTGAAGAATTCTATCGCACAACCATTTCCGCTGCTATTGAGCATTATTCAATTACCCCGCCAAAGGGTGAGTTTGTTTTAATTATAGAAGGAAAGGATAAGCACGATTTAGAAAACGAAGAACGTCAAGCTCTTCCGTCTCCTGAAACACTTATTAAAAAATATCTTTCAGAGGGCTTTAAAGGTAAGGAACTCGTTAAACGCGTTGCTGAAGAAACAAAAATGCCTAATAGAACGGTTTATGATATATATCTTAAAATAAAATAAGCAAGTAAAAACCCTTGATTGCAGAAAATTTGTAATCAAGGGTTTTGTTTTATGCTCTTTATTTCTATTCGTAATCTACAACATCCACCCAGCTAAGCAATAATTCCATTTCCTTTTCGTTGCCCTTAACCGACTGAGACGCCGCAACAATGGGCATCCATTTTTCAACATATTGTCTTGCCGTATTGCTCTTTTTGCAGAACAACTCTAAATATTTTTTTGCTCCTTCAATGTTGCCATCAAGCCAGAACAAAAGATATGTTCTTGCAACATCGGCAGAGGCGTTTCCCTGCGTTGCATGCGCCCAATCAATTATATACGCTTTGCCATCATTTGTGATAATTATGTTGCTCGGATTAAAATCTCCATGACAAACCTTGCTATGCTTTGGCATGCCGTTAAGTCGGGTGTGAAGCTCATATCTTGTTGTTGCATCAAGCTTTGTCTGGTCTATTTTACTATTCATCTTATCTCTAAGTTTATTGAGGAGAGGTGACTTTTTTGAATGAACCTCCATCTGTAAATCCACCAAAAGCTCAATATAATCATTTTTCTTTTCAAGATTTTCTGCCATTAACTGTGCGAGGGTTTTACCATCAATATATTCTGAAATGATTGCCCACTTTCCATCGATTGTCATAACCTCTTTAATTTTGGGAATATTGAGTCCAATTTCTTCAATTCTGGCTTGATTTAGTGCTTCATTTAAAACATCTGCCTTGGAATAATCTTCATTAAAAACCTTTATACACAAATCGCCATCTCGATATATTGTTTTGGCATCTCTTACTGCAATAACTTTATCCAATTTCATAATTTCCCCTCCTATTTATTAACCTTTTTGGTTTTATTTTCTTCCTTGGCCATTTTTTTGTCCTTAAAATGTTTATTACCATAATATGCATTGAGATACATCTCTTTAATTTCACTCATGAGCGGATACCTTGGATTTGCACCTGTGCACTGGTCATCAAATGCTTGTTCGACCATTTCATCAAGACGTTCAAGGAATATTTTTTCGTCAATATCATATTCACGAATGTTTTTCTTGATTCCAACCTTTTCTTTAAGCTCGTTGATTGCCTTAATAAGATTTTCCATTTTTTCCTCATCACTCTTGCCGCCAAGTCCAAGATAATCTGCAACTTCTGCATAACGTGCAAGTGTATGTGGATGATCATATTGAGAGAATGTTCCCATTTTTGTGGGTGCTTCACTTGAATTGAAACGAATAACCTCCTCAATCATAAGTGCATTTGCAACACCATGCGGAAGATGATGGAACGCTCCAAGCTTATGCGCCATCGAGTGACAAACACCAAGGAAGGCATTCGCAAACGCCATACCCGCCATTGTTGCAGCATTTGCCATTTTTTCACGAGCAATAACATCCGCCTGTCCATTATCATATGCGCGAGGCAAATATTCAAACACCATTTTGAGCGCTCTAAGTGCTAAGCTATCTGTATAATCTGTTGCAAGCATTGCAACATATGCCTCAAGAGCATGTGTAACCGCATCAATACCCGATGCTGCCGTTAACCCCTTTGGTGCTGACATATGAAAATCTACGTCAATTATTGCCATGTTCGGAAGCAATTCATAGTCTGCAAGCGGATATTTAACCCCTGTTTTTTCATCTGTTATAACTGCAAACGGAGTTACCTCAGAGCCCGTTCCGGCAGAAGTTGGAACTGCTATGAAATATGCCTTTTCACCCATCTTAGGAAATGTATAAATACGTTTTCTTATATCAATAAATCTCATTGCCATATCCATGAAGTCCGCCTCAGGATGTTCATACATAACCCACATGATTTTTGCGGCATCCATCGCAGAACCACCACCCAAAGCTATAATGCAATCAGGTTGGAATGCTCTCATTTGTTCTGCGCCTGCCTTTGCACAAGCAAGTGTTGGGTCAGGTTCAACACCAAAAAAGGTTGAATGTTGAATCCCCATTTCATTAAGCTTATCTGTGATTGGCTTTGCATATCCGTTATTATAAAGGAAGCTATCCGTTACGATGAATGCCTTTTTCTTACCCATAACATTTTTAAGTTCGTCAAGTGCAACAGGCAAACAACCCTTTTTCATATATATCTTTTCAGGAGCTCTGAACCAAAGCATATTTTCTCTCCTCTCAGCAACTGTTTTAATATTTAAAAGATGTTTAACCCCAACGTTTTCACTAACTGAGTTTCCACCCCAAGAACCACAACCAAGAGTGAGTGACGGTGCAAGCTTAAAGTTATATAAATCACCTATTCCGCCATGCGACGAAGGTGTGTTTACTAAAATTCGGCAAGTCTTCATTTTTTCAGCAAACCGATTAACTTTTTCTCTTTCGGTTGTTGCATTTAAATATATTGAAGAGGTGTGTCCATATCCACCGCTCTCAACCAGCTTTTCAGCTTTTTCGAAAGCATCCTCAATATCCTTCGCTCTATACATAGCGAGAACAGGTGATAACTTTTCGTGCGCAAATTCCTCCGAAAGTTCAACCGACTCAACCTCGCCAATCAGAATTTTTGTTTCTTCAGGAACAGTCACGTCCGCAAGGCTTGCAATTTCATATGCACTCTGTCCAACAATTTTTGCATTAAGTGCTCCATTTATAATAATTGTCTTTCTAACCTTTTCAGTCTCTTCTTCATTAAGAAAATAACATCCACGAGTTATAAACTCATTTTTTACCACATCATAAATTTTATCAAGAACAATAACCGCTTGCTCCGATGCGCAAATCATACCGTTATCAAAAGTCTTTGAATGAATAATTGAGTTAACTGCAAGTAATATGTCTGCTGTATCATCTATAATTGCAGGCGTGTTTCCCGCACCAACACCTAATGCTGGTTTGCCGCTTGAATATGCAGCCTTAACCATTCCCGGTCCGCCCGTTGCAAGAATTATATCCGCTTCCTTCATAACTAGATTTGTCATCTCAAGGCTTGGTACATCAATCCATGAAATTATATTTTCAGGTGCACCCGCTTCAACTGCAGCTTCCAAAACTGCCTTTGCTGCCGCTATTGTTGAATTTTTTGCTCTTGGGTGCGGACTGATTATTATACCATTTCTGGTCTTAAGCGCAAGAAGTGTTTTAAAAATAGCTGTTGAAGTTGGATTTGTTGTTGGAATAACCGCCGCAATAACTCCAATTGGTTCTGCTATCTTAATTATTCCAAACGCCTTGTCTTCTTCAATCACACCGCATGTTTTTGTGTCTTTATATGCATTATAAATATATTCTGATGCATAGTTATTCTTAATTACCTTATCTTCGACCACGCCCATGCCGGTTTCTTCCACCGCCATCTTCGCAAGAGGAATACGCAATTTATTAACCGCAGATGCTGCAGCAAGGAAAATTTTATCCACCTGTTCTTGACTGAATGTTGCAAATTCCTTCTGCGCCTTTCTGGTGCGAACAATTGCTTCTTCGAGCATCTCAACGCCGTCAACAATTTTATAAATTCTTTCTTCCATGATACACTCTCCAATCATTTTCAAATCTATTTCCTTTGATTATCTCATATATTTTTGACTATGTTAAAATTTTAACACACTTTTTAAAGAAAGTAAAATATAAAAAATATATGACGATATATCAATAAAGATATATCGTCATATTTAATGTTTACATATATTTTTGTTTAGATAAATAAAGTTCTGTTATAAATTTCTCATCAAGCTCCGTCATTTTATAATCCTTCTTATATATAAGAACATCCTTATAAACTTTTTTATTTTCAGCACATTTTTTCTGCACGAGCTCATATCTTGTCATTATATCCTGAGGCATGGGGGAAACCCACATGAATGTATCATGGTTTGTTGAGAGCAATTCACGTTGGCTTGCTCTTTCAAACACAAAAATCCTCTTAGATATATTATCAGGCAACTCTTCCTTTCTGACAACTGCCATAGGAAGTGATGGCACATATGGATCTGCATGAGCAATTTCAGTAAACGGCGTTAAATCTGCAAATGAAATATTGTTTTTATCCGCCAAAACATGATTTTTACTCATTGTCAAAACATAGCTGAACTCAGTTATCGTTTCATATGCAAGTCCTTTTTCATCAAGCATTGTTTTGAAATATTTATCATAATTTGCCGCATATCTTATTATACCAAGCTTATAATCCGCATTTAAAATATTGTGAATTGCCCTCATAGCGTTTGTTTCTTTATAAAACAACTCAAACGAGTCATCTTTTGCCATTTTTTTGGTGAATTGCGCAAAGGCATTTGATATATAGCTCACTCTGGGGACAGAAATAGAAAAACGTTTTTTGGGATTGCTGCCCTTGTTGTAAAGCTCCTCAACTTCATTTATTTGTGCAAGAATCTTCCTTGCGTGAATTAAAAACTCTTCACCCTCTGCAGTAAGGTTCATTCCTCTCGCCGTTCGATTAAAAATAGTTATTCCCAAAGAATCCTCCAGTTCTTTAATAGAACGACTCAGATTCGGCTGATTCATATATAAATTTTCTGCAGCCTTGTTTATAGAACCTGTTTTGGCAACCTCAACTGCATATTTTAAATGTAATATATTCACGAAAGATTCCTCCTTCAATACTTCTCCAATATATATTCTAAAATAACAAAAAAAGCCATATTAATTTAACAATCAATATAGCCTTTCTTTTGATGTTTTAAAGCCTCAGAAATTACTGTGCATTCTTTATAACTTCTTTACCGTTATAATATCCACAAGCCTTGCAAACTCTATGAGGCATTTTGTATTCACCGCACTGCGGGCATACAACCATTCCCGGAATAATTAACTTCCAATTTGCTCTTCTCTTATCTCTTCTTGCTTTAGATGTCTTTCTCTTTGGAACTGCCATACCTGATACACCTCTTTCCAAACAAATAATTTAAAACAAAAGCAAAAGCCTTTGCATCGTCTACTTAAAAAACTTATCAAGATCGGCAAATCTGGGGTCAACCTCTCGGGTATCACATCCACATTCACCTTCATTTAAATCCGCACCGCACTTTGCGCAAAGCCCTTTGCAATCAGCCTTGCAAAGTCGCTTAAACGGCAGATTCAAAAACACATTTTCTCTGACTATTTCATCAAGGGAAACGCTATTTCCTGTAAAATATATAGCATCAGGATTTTTTTCACCAAGCTCATCAATTACGTCTTCTTTAAGAACTTCTTTAATCTCAAGCTTTAAAAAATCATCATATTCTTTGCAACATCTGTCACAGGAATATCTAACACTTGCTTGCGCTAAAGCAGAAAACTCTATACTACCACCAACGTTCATAAGTTCGCCACTAACTTTAACAGGAGATAAAAAAATAACGCCTTGTTCGTTATTGATAGAAAAATCCAACTCCGCATTAAAATCAATCTTTTTCCCGTCAGCATTTATAACAGGTAATAAATTTAACTCCATCGCAATAGTCCTTTAAAAAATATGGTGGGCACAATAGGGCTCGAACCTGCTTGTAAGGCAGATGCTCTCCCAGCTGAGCTATGCGCCCATATTTTCGCTTTATTCACCATCAGTTTAAAAAAGCATGGTGGGCACAATAGGGCTCGAACCTATGACCCTCTGCTTGTAAGGCAGATGCTCTCCCAGCTGAGCTATGCGCCCATACCGCTCTAAACTGACGCCCAAATTAAAGCGTCACTAGTTATTATACACAATTCAATATGTTTTGTCAATACTTTTTTAAGGTTTTTTTATGTTTTGCGCTTTTATATCAAGGCAAAAACCAATAGTTTGAATAATTTTTTATTCATTCCAATTTTTTTCTTTTGTTGTATATTCAAAAGCACATTTGATATATTCAACATAATAGTTCACTCTGCGTTCAAAAAGTTGCTTTCCTTTTTCCTTTGTTGCAAGCGATGATTTTCCCCAGACTCCTGTTTTGCTCACCTTTGGTATTGTTGTGTAATTAAGATATTCTCTCGGACAATCCGGAATATAGTCGTTTTGCATCATTAAATCTTTCTTTACAAGCTCTTCTTTAATATATAACATCAGGGATGTTTCGCTTTCTCCAGCATGCAAATCATTGCTGGTTTCTAAAATATCCTCGCAATCTTTATCGTCAGGGTTAAGAACCAAGACCTTTAAATCCTCATGAAGTGCATTTAATTCTCTAACCGCAGGACCTGCCACAAATATTCCACCGTGTCCAAGAATGAGTACAACCTTTTTTATTCCTTGGTCATAAAGGCTCATAACGAGGTCCTGAACTAAGTGATAGAAAGTTGTTGGACGCATACAAACACTACCCTTAGTTCCGCGATGCTCATAGCATGTGCTGAACGGAATCGTGGGGAACAAAAGTGCATTCATTTTTTCCGCAACAGCCTCACTGACAGCTTTTGCAACATAATAATCCGTTCCAATTGGTAAATGTGACGAATGTTGTTCAACACTTCCAATAGGGAGTATTGCAATTTCTGCTCCAACTTTTCCAACCTCGGTTGTTGTATTTCTATAAGATATCATTTTAAAGCTCCTTTGACAATAATTTCTTCATATATTATACTTTATAAAAATTTTTCTGTCAACCTTTGATTTTGTGAATATTTTGCGTTATTACGGAGAAAATATTTAAAAAAAGAGAGGGGATTTTTTAATGACTGATACAGTTGAACTATTAAAAGAATGTAACTCTGGTGTAAAAATGGGTGTCACATCCATAGACGAGGTGCTTGATAAGGTTAAAAACGAAAGTTTCAAGAAAGCTCTGATAGAATGCAAAGAAAAACATCAGCAAATCGGTAGCGAAACTCATAAGCTTTTAAACGAGCACAGTGAAGACGGAAAGGAACCAAATGTCATGGCAAAGGGTATGTCGTGGCTAAAGACAAATGTGATGATTTCATTGAACGATACTGATGAAACCATTGCAGACCTTATCACTGATGGCTGCAACATGGGCGTTAAGTCACTCAGTCGCTATCTTAACAAATATCAAGCAGCCAGCGAGGATGCAAAAAACCTCGCAAAAGAGTTAATTAAACTTGAATCAAATTTTGCTGCTGATATAAGATGTTTTTTATAAGCCCATAAAAATAAGCGAGAATTTTTTCTCGCTTATTTTCTTTTTAAAGTCTTTTTCCTGCTGAGCACTTTATTTTTATCCTTTTTTAATTGCTCTTGTAATTTGTTAAGATTATTAAAGCTCTTCGTTTTTCTCAATCTTCTCTCAAATTCAAT
>JAZNGL010000088.1:0-11066 GCA_045576435.1 Clostridia bacterium | reverse complement strand
ATAACTATTTGTTTTCTTCTGTCTCTTAGAACCCTTGCTACATCACGCTTATACATTTTTTATTTTTTAAAGTTTTTTAATATTTCAATAGCATCGTTCAATCCTCCAACACCGTCAATCAATCCGCAACGCACCGCCTCTTCGCCAAACAAAACAGTTCCAACATCATTTGCAATTTTTTCAGTCTCTAACATAATTTCCTTAAATTTTTCTGCCTCTATTTCAGAATGTTTTGCAACAAAATCAATAATTCGCTCTTGCACTTTTGTTAAATAGTCAAACATCTGCGGAACCCCAATAACCGTCCCGCTCATCCTTATTGGATGAATTGTCATTGTTGCCGACGGCACAATTAAAGAATGTTTTGCCGATACTGCAAGCGGAACACCAATACTATGTCCTCCGCCCAGCACAATTGAAACCGTCGGTTTTTTCATGCTGGCAATCATTTCTGCAATTGCAAGTCCTGCCTCAACATCACCGCCAACCGTGTTCAAAAGTATCAATAAGCCATCAATTTTATCACTTTGTTCAATTTCAACTAATTTGGGAATAACATGCTCATATTTCGTTGTTTTTATATCTGAAGGCAGATTGTTATGTCCCTCAATTTGTCCAACTATGCTGAGACAATATATATTTCCCTCCGGATTTTCTGCATATACACTCCCCATATTTTTTATCTGACGTTCCTCTTTATTGGTATCATTTTTCGAATCTGACACTTTTTTACCTCCATTTTGTTTTTTAAATTTATGTTGCTATCCTTAAAAATTTATGATATAATTTTGTAAATAATTATTTTAATATTTTAACCATAGGAGTGTGATATTATGCCGATAAAGGTTTCAAATTCTCTACCAGCTATTGAAATTCTTAATAATGAGAATATATTTGTTATAACAGAAAACAGGGCAATAACTCAGGATATCCGCCCTCTTGAAATACTTATTCTTAATCTCATGCCAACAAAAATCGAAACTGAAACACAATTACTGCGAGTTCTTGGAAACACTCCTCTGCAAATTAATGTTCAGTTTCTTCATACGAAAACTCATGTTTCTAAAAACACCTCAAAAAGCCACATAGAGACTTTCTATAAAACATTTGATGAAATCAAAGATCAAAAATTTGACGGAATGATAATAACAGGTGCTCCGGTTGAAACACTAGCCTTTGAAGATGTTGACTATTGGCCTGAGCTTTGCGAAATTATGGAATGGTCAAAATCCAATGTCACTTCAACTTTGCATATCTGTTGGGGTGCACAAGCGGCAATGTATTATCATTATGGTGTTCCAAAGGTGGAAATGCCCAAAAAGGTTTTTGGTGTTTTTGAGCACTATGTTCTCCCCGAAAAGAAGCATAAAATTTTGCTTCGTGGTTTTGATGACACTTTCTTCGTGCCACACTCAAGACATACTGGGGTTTTAGAAGAAGATATTAAAAAGGTTCCGGCTCTTGAAATTCTTGCTAAATCCGACGAATCGGGCGTTTATATTGTTACCGATAAAGACGAAAGACGATTCTTCATCACAGGTCATTCCGAATATGACAGCTGGACTCTCAAAAACGAATATGAACGTGATAAGAACAAGGGGCTTGCTATCGACATTCCAAAAAATTATTTCCCCAATGATGACGATTCTCTCCCGCCCCGTGCTTTATGGCGTTCTCATGCAAATCTGCTCTATTCAAATTGGCTTAACTACTTTGTTTATCAGACAACGCCTTATGACATAAAAACTATAAAATAAAACGGAGGCTCTACTATGACTCAATGGAACACTACCAATGTCACTTGCCCTGCATGTGGCGAAAGCAGTAGCTTTAAAATATGTTCATCAATCGACATTTCGGAAACTCCGGAACTGCTTGATAAAATTTTCAATCGAGATTTGTTTCGTTTTTCGTGTCCTGAATGTGGCGAAGAAATTATGGTTGCATATAACTGCACACTAAAAAACCAAAAAAACGCAAGCATTGTTTCACTTATTGCAAGCGAGGATATAGCGTCTGAAGAGTCAAAGCTTGCCGTCTCGGGATATTCTCTCCGCATCACTCGTTCAATTAATGAATTTGTTGAAAAGCTTGCACTTCTTGAGGATAATATAGACGATAAGGTTGTTGAACTTTATAAAATTATGCTTGAGGACCAATTTGAAGACGAACGTGTTGGTGTTAAAATTCTTGGGATATATTACGGAGGAAAAAACGAAGAGGATGATTCAATTCTCTTCTATATAATCACAGAAAATGCCGAAAACTGTCGAGCAACACTTTCAATGCAAACATATCGGGCAATAGAATCACAATTTTCATCATCTTCAGAAAAATATCTGTCTGACTCCGAAATCAATCGGGATTGGGCAATAAAAGTTTTACAAACCGGGCTTTAATTCCTGAATAAAGTAATTAAAACGATATTAAAATCGCAGGCTTTTGCTGATTTTAATATCGTTTTTTTAACGCAAACTAAATTTTTGTATACTATATAATAAGTATGTTTTTAGCTTTAAATTAATACTCACAGAAAGGTGAATTTTATGACAAACGTTGAAATAGCTATACTTCTGACAACTGCAGCAGGACTTTCAACGGGTATAGGTGGCTTAATTGCCTTTTTTTCAAAAAAAACAAATAAAAATTTTCTATCATTCACACTTGGCGTTTCTGCGGGTGTAATGATTTATGTTTCCTTTGTTGAATTATTTGCAAAAGCTTGTTTCTCGCTATCAGCTATTTATGGTCAACGCTTAGGGACAATTTTAACTGTTTTTGGCTTTTTTCTTGGAATACTTTTGATTGCCGCCATAGACCACTTTATTCCCGAAGAAAAAAATCCGCATGAAACACGAACAATTGAAGATTTATCCGAAAAATCTGAAAGTAGCAAAAAACTGCTTCGAACAGGTTTTATAACCGCACTCGCTCTCGGAATACATAATTTCCCCGAGGGCATGGCAACCTTTGTATCGGCTTTGGAATCACCTCTTTTAGCTTTCCCGATTGTTTTTGCCATTGCAATTCACAACATTCCCGAAGGCATTGCCGTTGCAATTCCTGTGTATTATGCAACAGGGAACAAGAAAAAAGCTTTTTTCTATTCATTTATTTCAGGTATTGCAGAGCCTGTTGGCGCAATCATAGGTTATCTTATTCTTATGCCGTTTATGAGTGACGCCTTAAATTCTATGATATTTTCAATAATTGCAGGAATAATGGTTTTTATTTCTGTTGATGAATTGTTGCCATCAGCAAGAGAATACGGAGAGCATCATCTGTCTGTTTATGGTTTGATTGTTGGCATGGCAGTTATGGCAGTTAGCCTTATTGCTTTCATTTAATATATAAAAAGCTGTTTAAAACAAATTTTGTTTTAAACAGCTCTCTTTTTTATTCTGCTTCAAACGCATCCTTGCCAAGTCCGCAAACCGGACAAACCCAATCTTCAGAAACCTCTTCCCAGGCAGTTCCCGGAGCAATTCCATTATCAGGATCACCCACTTCAGGGTCATAAACATATCCGCATGGACAAATATATTTTTCCATAACACATTCTCCTTTTTAATTATGCTTTAACAATTTGTTCTCGTTAGGATTATTCTATCACATATTATATCCATTTGTAAAGAAAAAATAAAATTTTTCTTTATAAAAAGTCTTTTCAAATATTTTTGAAAAAACACTTGACAAACAGATTTCAAATGTGTATAATATACAAGTCGGTGATATTACGAGGTTTAGCGCAGTTTGGTAGCGCACCTGGTTTGGGACCAGGGGGCCACAGGTTCGAATCCTGTAACCTCGACCAAAAAACAACCATCTGCTAAAGCAGATGGTTGTTTTTTATTATTCTCATTTAATAATTTCAAATTGTTGCTCAGGAGTTAAATCAACCACCGTACAATCGTTGGCATAAGTACACTCCGGCAATATTATAATTGCTGAAAGCTCGTCACAATTTGCAGGCAATGGCGCTAAGTGCCATATTGCCGAATTCATTTTCACCAATGTGTTTTTGGGAACAAGAAACGCTTTAGCATATTCTGTTACAGGTGTTCCCGCCGATGCAGGTGCACAATGCAAAATCATATCATCGTTCAGCGGCAATATCATCTCCCACGTTGTTGTATGATATTCCTGTTGAGTGATAATCATTTTTTCAGGCTTTTTAACAAGAATCGGAGAAAATGCAACTCTTGTCTGGCTATCTGCCGTTATTCTGTCAGGGAAAAATCTGTGAATTTCTCCACAAAGCGCATAGCCCTCGGGGTTATCCATAACATAAAACTGCCCAAAAGGTGCAAAGCTTTCGTGTGTGATTGGTTCCACTTTAATTGTTTTCATAAAAATCGCTCCTTTTTGTTTTTTCTAATAATTTATTTATGCATAAAACTGTTATTAATAACCCGATAACGCTTAATATTGCAAGAACATGCTGACCATATGTTTTTATTCCAAAAATCATGTTTCCACTTTTTTGTATCATATCAAGAAGCTTTCCTGCGGCCATTGTTGCCAAAAATCCACAAATTCCCGCTATGCTATTTTTAATTGCCATTGCCTGAACTATGTATTTGCTGTTAACATAGCTATATACTATGTTATAGGAATTAGCATTCGTTCCTGCAACACTGATACTATTCAAAATAGTGAACAATACTATTAACCACCAATTGTTTGGAGTTGTGAATATTATTACAACATATGAAAGTGCCGCAAAAATATAACCCCATTTCAACCCTGTTGCAAAAGACCGCTTATCTGAAAATTTTCCAAACGGAATTGAACACGCAGCACGGGCAAAACACCCAACAATGTTTATAACCTGCACAGTTCCGACACTCATTGCCAAATCAACAGTTTTAAATGTTCCAAGAAATCCCGCTGTAATTCCGTTTGCAATATAATATAGTGTTGTAATCAAAACCACATTAGAAAAATTCTTGTTTTTAAATAAATCTTTTACAACCAGCCAAAAGTTCTCTTCTTTCTCGTTGCTGGTTTTTTCTGTCCCCTTATCGCTCTTTATCACCATAAAGCTAATAAAATTTCCGATGTTGAGTAGCAAAATTATTATCGAAATAAACAAAAATCCGCCTTCAATATTACCAATTTCTGCATATTTATCCACGATAAATCCAATTACTAATGTGAACACTATTCCGCTCAATAACGAAACAATCTCTTTTTTTGCAGAAAACACCGCTCGTTTTTGAGGTGAAACATAAGAGTTCGCCCATTTGAACAACATTCCACTCACAAGATAATTAAGTGCATATGCTCCCGCAACACAAAACATTACAAATATCGTTTTTATCTCTTTTCCAACCGGAATAAACGGCACAAAATAAAGACACATACACAAAAATGCACTTGCACAATTAATCGGCACAACAACTTTTTTTGCTGTTTTGGCTTTGCCTGCCAGAAAAATTGCCAGAAGTTGAAATAAAAACGCAACAGATACAAAGGATGAGATAATCCCCGTAAGTGCATCACTTATTCCTATATGTGTTAAAAGTTTAGCCAAAAAAGCATCGGCTACCAATAATAAAATGAAATATTGAAACGTTTCCTGAGCAACATATGCCTTTCGGGAAAGCTTATATTCCTTTGAATTATAAATATCTGTTTTCACTTCCATCATTTTTATCTCTCCAATTCCGTCCATTCTTCATAGAAGTTATCAAGATTGCAACGACATTTTTCAATTTCTTCACACTTTTCATTCATCAGCACATAATCAGAAAAAACTTCTTCGGAGGTCATTTCAACTTCAAGTTCCGCAATTCTTGTTTCTGTTTCTTCAATCAGCTTTTCAAGTTCTTTAATGCGATTTTTTCTTTGTGCATCCTCGCGGCGTTGTTCCTTTGACCGATATCCGTTGTCAGCTTTGGGTTTTTCTATGGCTACCTTCTCAAGTCGTTCCTTTTTTGCTTCCTGCTCGCAAATTTCACAATAATAATCATATTTACCGTTATATATAATCGCTCCGTCCCGTTTTATTTCCACAATTTTATCAGGAATTTTATTAAGCAGATATCTATCATGCGATACAAAAATCAGCGTTCCGCCATATTCGAAAAGTGCGTTTTCCAAAACTTCTTTAGACATCAAATCAAGGTGGTTTGTTGGCTCATCAAGAATTAATACATTTGCTTTTTCAAGCATAATAATACAAAACGCAAGCTTGGCACGCTCTCCGCCACTAATCACTTTCACAGGCTTATAAACATCATCCTTAGTAAGCAAAACATTTCCCAGAACACGTCTTATTTCTGTTTCTGTCAATTCAGGAAATCTATCCCATAATTCATCAAGAGCTATTTTCTCCTGATTAAGATTAAGATTTTCCTGCTCATAATAGCTGATGTTCACATTTTTACCCCATTCAACACTGCCATAGCTATGCTCTATTATCCCCTGAATTGTTTTAAGAAAAGAAGACTTCCCTATTCCGTTATCGCCAATAATTGCAATTTTTTCGCCACGTTTAATTGAAATATTTATGTTTTCACAAAGCGTTATTCTTTCATTCCCCACCGAAACGGTGAGATTTTCAACCGTTAGCACGTCCTTATATGGCTCGTTTTTGTGTTCAAACTTCAGGCGCATAGGTTTTAAATTGCCGTCGGGTTTTTCCAGAACATCCATGTTTTCAAGAATTTTCAGCCTTGATTTTGCACTTGCCGAAGTTGATGCTCTTGCTATATTTTTGTCAACATATGTTTTAAGTTGTGCAATCTGTATTTGTTGCATTTCATATTCTTTTTCCTCACGCTCTCTTCGCATCGCCTTTTGCACAACATATTTTGAATAATTCCCTGTATATGAATAAAGCTTTCTGCGCTCCACTTCATATATGTGTTCCACTGTCTTGTCAAGAAAATATCTATCATGCGACACAATTAATAATGCACCATTATAGGAAAGCAGATATTCTTCAAGCCATCTGAGCGTTTTAAAATCAAGGTGATTTGTCGGTTCATCAAGGATTAAAAGCTCAGGCTCTTCCAAAAGCAATTTTGCAATAGCAAGTCGGGTTTTTTCCCCACCACTCAAAACATTTATCATCGTTGTGAGCTCTTTATCGCCAAAGCCCATACCATTTAATATTGTCTTGATTTTAACCTCTATTCCATATCCGTCATGGCTCTCAAAATATGCAACCGCTCTATTATATTCCCCTGAGACTTTCTTAAATTCCTGACTATTATGGTCGCTTATTTTCGTCATTTCATGCTCTAGTTGACGCATGCTGTCTTCCGCTTTCAGGACATCCTCAAAAACCTTATGCATTTCATCAATAATTGTATTCTCGCGTTCAAGACCATTATTTTGTTTGAGATATCCAATTGTTAGGTTGGGTTTTTTAATAACATTTCCGCTTTCAAAATTGAGCTCGCCCATCAAAATCCGGAGCAACGTCGATTTTCCTGCTCCATTAACACCAATAAGACCATAACGTCCTTTTTCGTTTATGGTCATGTTTATGTTCTCTAAAATTTTTTCTTCACCAAAGCTTTTGCATAAATTATCAACTGTTATAAGCATAATTACCTCGTGATTTTTTCAACTGTAACTTCCATATCTTTAACAAAAAAGCGTTTCAATAACAAAACACCTAAAACAAGCGCAAAAATGCTTCCCCAAAATGCCACCCATTCTCCGCCAAACATTGAGCCTATCAATCCACCACATATGAGCAATGCCGTAAGTGATAAATATCCAAAAGCTGAGCGCTTCAAAAACTTTGCGTCACTTGATTTTAGCTTAACCTCATCTCCCACAACAAGTTGTTCGGAGTTTTTTATTTTTAACAGCATTTCTTTATTGCCACACAAACCACATGCGGCACAGTTTTCACCACACGAAGAATCCCTTTGCACTTTAACAGTTGCATATTCTCCATCAATTTCACAAACAACGCCAATCTTTTCCACGGTTTATTCTCTCCTCATATTGTTTGACTTGCTTTATATTTCTCTGCCATAGCAAGCATTTCTCGTGCATTTTTAAGTGTGAGTTCTGTCACAGACACACCACCAATAATGCGTGCAAGTTCCTCACAACGAGCTTCATAATCAAGCAGATTAACCGTTGTTGAAGTTTTATCATCGCATATATTTTTCTTGATTAAATATTGATTATCAGCCATTGCTGCAATTTGCGCAAGGTGGGTTATTGAAAAAATCTGCTTTTTTTCTGCAAGCCGACAAATTTTCTCGGCAATTTTTTGTGCTGCTCTTCCACTGACTCCTGTATCAATTTCATCAAATATCATGGTTTCAGCAAGACCCGCATCTGCAAGTATTGACTTTATTGCTAGCATTATTCTTGAAAGTTCACCGCCTGATGCAATCTTTGACATCGGCTTTAAATTTTCGCCCGGATTGGTTGAAATCAGAAATTCAATATCGTCACAACCATGTTCACTATATTCAGTCTCACCATTTACAGATGTTTTTTTCTCAATTCCTACAGCAAACTTAACACGAGGCATGTCCAAATCTTTAAGCTCGGTCATAATTTTTTCTTCTAAACCAATTGCTGACATTTTTCTCGCATCGCTAAGCATTGCTCCAAGCTTTTCAACCTCAAAGCTCGCCTCTTTAAGTTCTTCCCTCAACTCAAATATACGCTCATCGCTTTTTTCGATGTTTTCTGCTTCAAGCTCTGCCTTTTTACCATATTCTAAAATTTCTTCAATTGAATTCCCATATTTACGCTTCAGGTTGGATATTAAATCCAGTCTTTCCTCAATGGCATCAAGTTCAGCCATATTGAATTCAGTTCCCGAAAGTCGCGAATTCAACTCAGAGGCGACATCTTCCACCTCTGCAATCACGCTTTCCAATCTATCATAACCCTCTGCAAGCTTTTTATCAAACTCCACAACATCAGAAAGACTTCGAGCCGCTCTCCGTAAAATATCATACGCTGAATTTTCTTCAGCACCATAAATTGCCGCATATGCCTCACTTGTTCCTGAAACTATGCTTTCCATATTATATAAATAATTACGTTTTTCTTCAAGTTCAGAATCTTCATTTGCCTTCAATCTTGCCGCATTTATTTCTTGCGCCTGAAACCGGGAAAGTTCTAATCTTCGTCCCTTTTCTTCCTCATTTATCGAAAGTGTTTCTATCTCTTTTTCAATTTGCTGCATTTTCTTATATGCTTTTCTATATTCCTCAATCTTTTCATATAAGTTGCCATATTCATCAAGAAACCCCATATGATTTTTGCTGCACAACAACGCCTGATTATCATTCTGTCCATGAATATCAACGAGCATTCCTGTTATTTCTCTTGCCACTGTTGCAGGAACAATCATGCCGTTTATTCTGCTAACGCTCTTTCCGTCAGTATTTATCTGTCGGCTTATCAAAACAACATCATCTTCCGTCTCAATTCCGAACTCCTCAAGCTGTTTTAAAACTCTTTTATCGCTTATTTCAAAGCATGCAGAAACAAATGCCTTATCGCATCCGCTACGAATAATATCCCGGCTTGCCCGACTTCCCAGTGCCATATTTATTGAATCAATTAAAATGGATTTGCCGGCGCCTGTTTCACCTGTTAAAACATTAAACCCATTCCCGAATTCAACACTAACCTCGTCGATTACAGCAACATTTTTTATTTGAAGTTCTCTAAGCATTTATCTTTTACCCCTTATACAAATGTCCTAATCGGATAGTTTTTCTCTTATTACATCAAAATAATTTCTATCATTCAAATTTATTAACGGTGCTCGTTTTTCTGCACAACATATCTCAATTATATCTCCAACTTTAAGCGTTTTCATAACAGTTCCATCCACTCTTAAAATCGCTTTGTTGGAGCGTTCCTCATTTATTCTGATACGAACAACATCTTTTGGCGGAATAACTATGCATCTTGATTTCAAACTATGCGGACAAATTGGTGTCAATATTATGCAATCCAGACTTGGATTTATAATCGGGCCACCGCACGACAAAGAATATGCTGTTGATCCGGTTGACGTTGCAATTATCATTCCGTCGGCAAGATATTTACTTGCAGAAATTCCATTCACCTCTGCCTCCACCGAAATCATTGCTGCTTCTCCACTTAAAATAACATCATTAAGTGCTGTATATTTTTCTGTTATCGCACCATCTCTTATCAAACGTGCTTCAAGCATCATATTGTTGCTAATTGAAAATTCGCCATTAAAAACCTTCTCAAAAACAGACAAATCATCTTTTTCTGCTTGTGTTAAAAAGCCTAAATGTCCAAGATTAATTCCTACAATCGGTACATTTGCCTCTGCAGCATCCTTAACTATTTTAAGAATTGTTCCGTCACCACCGAGTGCAACAATCAAGTCCGCTCTCTCCATAATTGCAGACATTGGCAAAAACTCAACTCCGGCAATCGCATTTTGAAAGCAAACATCCATCAACACATTTTTCCCAGAAGCTTTAACCAGTTCCACAACTTCTTTTGTTGATGTTAGATTCTTATCTCTATCGGTATTTGGAAAAATCGCTATATTCTTCATTTTTTCCTCCTCTTTTGCTCATCATATCAAATGTGATTTATTAACCAGCTCCACAACATTAAAATCCAGACTGCTTTTATCTTCTTTCTTAACATACATCAGATACTCTATATTCCCCTCAGGTCCTCTGACAGGTGAAAAATCTAAACCCTGAACAGAAAAGCCTATCTCTTTTGTGAAGTTCAGGACGTTTTCTATAACCTCAATATGCACATCCTTATCACGGACAACGCCTTTTTTCCCAACCTTTTCTCTTCCCGCTTCAAACTGCGGCTTAATAAGACATACTCCACTTCCACCATTTTCTAATCGCTCATATGCCACAGGCAACACCTTTCGAAGTGATATGAATGATACGTCCACCGAAAAAAAGTCTATTTTTTCTTGAATTTCTTTTTCTGTTACATATCGGATGTTCGTGCGTTCCATATTAATAACTCGTTCATCATTTCTCAGCTTCCAAGCCAGCTGTCCATATCCAACATCTATTGCATAAACCTTTTTTGCACCATTTTGGAGCATGCAATCA
>JAZNGL010000087.1:0-15056 GCA_045576435.1 Clostridia bacterium | reverse complement strand
ACTTTCACGCATTTTCCCCTTATCAAGCGAAAAAGTAAAACGGGCATATTCGTCTTCCTTGCTCTCAACCTTAATTTCTTTACCATGTCTATTTATAATATCTTTAACAATATAAAGCCCAATTCCTGTCCCTTCTTTATTTATTGAACGTGATTTATCAACCTTATAAAATCTTTCAAAAATAAATTTAATTTCACTTTCAGGAATTCCACAACCCGTATTCATTATCGAAACAAATACTTCATTATGTTTTGAAAAAACTTCAACCGATATTTTCCCTTTTGGAACAGTAAACTTGATTGCATTATCCAAAAGATTTGTCAGCACTTGTTTGATTGCATCTGCTACTGCCCTAACATAGCAAACCTCATTCTCAAATTCAATTTCAACATCAACCTTTTTTTCTTCGAGTCTTGATTCAAAATTAATAAAAGTACGTCTTATTAGCTCATTTATATCAAAATCCGACATTTCCATTGTAGAATTCTTTTTAAGTCTGGCAATATCAAGAAAAGAATTCACTAAAGATGAAAGTCTGGCAATCTCTTCCTTAACAATCAAAAGGTATTCTTTTTGATGTTCCTGAGGAATTGTATCATCTAATATTCCATCAACAAATCCCGAGATTGAAGTCATTGGCGTTCTCAGTTCATGTGAAACATCAGAAATAAAGTTATTTCTGACTTTATCTGCTTGCTCAATAGCAAAAGCCATATCGTTAAAAGTATTGGCAAGCTCATTTACCTCTGTTATATTATATCCCTTTTTCTCAATTTCAACACGACTTGAAAAGTCGCCCTTAGCAAACTTCTTAACAACCTTTCCTATATTTTTTATTGGTTGTGAAATTCCTCGCGAAACCATGATTGAAAAAATCAATGAAAGCAGAACCAGAATCAAAAATGAAAATATTGTCATTCGTGAAATATGCAATCGCATATGCCATATTTCATCAGTATCTGTGCTTATAAAAACAGCACCTATTACATCTTTATTTTTTGTAAAAACTGGCATTTTAAAAGTAAACATACTTTTGTTATAAACGCCACCCAATGTTCCAACCTCAAAGTCTTCCTTTTTATTCATAACTTCTTTGTAGTATATCGGGTCAATAACTTTAACATTTTCATTTAATTTATTATCGTTCGTTGCAGAAGTAATAATTTTCCCTTTATTATCTATTACCAAAACATTTTTGTCTGTGCTTTTTGAAAAACCATAAAGAAAATTATCCAGCATTTCTATTGAAGCTCCGCCACGAATAAATCGCTCTACAGATTTTGCATTGTGTTTTAATGTGTTTACTTGTTCTCTATATATATAGCCTGAGACTAAAATATATTGAAGTGTTGCAAAACCAATCATAGCAATGGTCACAATTCCTATATTAAACAAAAAAATCTTAGAAAAAATACTTTTCTTCATTGTTTCCTCACTTTACTATAAACGACTATTCGTTTCAAATTTATATCCAACACCCCAGATAGTTTTAAGTTGCCAAGAACTATCCTCACTATTTTTCTTACTCTCTATTTTTTCGCGGATTCGCTTAATATGCACATCAACAGTCCTAGTGTCGCCATAAAACTCATATCCCCATATTTCATCAAGAATTTGGTTTCTCGTGAAAACCTTATTAGCATTGCTCGCCAAAAAATATAATAAATCAAACTCTTTGGGCGGTAATTCCAATCTTTCATTATCAAGGTAAACCTCATAGCGCTCCTGATTGATAACAAGACCATCAAACACTAATTCTTTTACATTATTGGATACATCAACATCTTCTTTTTTTTCACAACGTCTAAGCACCGCCTTAATTCTTGCAATCAACTCTTTTGGTTCAAAAGGCTTCACAATATAGTCATCAGCACCAAGTTCAAGCCCCAAAACCTTATCAAAAAGTTCACCTCTTGCCGTTAACATTATTATCGGAACTTTTGACACTGCGCGTATTTCACGGCAAACCTGCCATCCATCCTTCTCAGGAAGCATTATATCCAGAATCACTATATCGGGAGAGATTTCATGAAATTTTTTGATGGCATTCTCACCATCATGAGCAACGCCAGTACAATATCCTTCTTTTTCAGCATAAAGACGGATTAGCTCGCATATATTTTTTTCGTCATCAACAATAAGAACTGTATTTTTTACCATAATACACCTCCGAATTAAATTTCAAATTAGCAAAAACCATCTGCGATATATCTCAGATGGTTAACATTCATATTGTTATTTGTGGTAAGTTTTCCCTTCAATAATAGTGAATCCACGATAAATTTGCTCTGTGAGAACAACACGCATAAGCATATGCGGAAACGTCATTTTGGAAAAGCTAAGTTTTATATCTGCCATATTCTTTATAGCACCTGAAAGACCCATTGACCCTCCAATTATAAAAGTTAATCGACCTCTTCCTTTTAAGGAATATTCCGACATCATCTCAGCAAAACGCTCAGATGACATCTCAGTTCCCTCAACACACAAAGCAATAACTTCTGAATTTTTAGGTATTGCAGCAAGAATTCTTTCCCCCTCCTTCATCAACACCTGACTTTTTTCTTTTTCAGATGGATTTTCAGGAGTTTTTTCATCCTTAACCTCAATAATTTCAAATTTACAATATCTCTCAAGACGTTTTGAATATTCATCTATCGCTGCAGAATAAAACTTCTCCTTTATTTTTCCTGCTGCGACAATCGTTATGTTCATCATCAGGGTTTAAAATAATACCCAACGCCACGTTTTGTCATAATATGTTGTGGCTCTGAGGGGTCGTCCTCAATTTTTTCTCTAACACGACGAACAGTAACATCAACCGTTCTGACATCACCATAATATTCATAATCCCACACACTTTCAAGAAGACTTTGTCGTGAGAAAATTTTATTAGGTTGACTTGCCAAAAACTTCACAAGGTCGAACTCTCTGATGGTTAAATCAACTATCTGGTCATTTTTATATAATTCATATCTATTGAAGTCAAGCGTAAAGCAACCAACCTGAAGCTTCTCAAGAGCATCATCCTTGCGGTCTGCAAAAACTGTCATTGTGCGTCTCATATTAGCTTTAATTCGAGCCATAAGTTCACGAACGCTAAATGGTTTCGTCATATAATCGTCCGCCCCAAGCTCAAGACCTAAAACCTTATCAACCTCTTCTTCTCTCGCCGTAAGCATAATAATCGGCACAGATGATTTTTCACGAATCTTTTTACAAACCGAAAATCCATCAAGCTTTGGAAGCATAACATCAAGCAAAATAAGGTCAGGTTCAACAACCAAAGCCTTATTCACAGCCTCCTCACCATCAAACGCCTCAAAAACAATATACCCTTCTTTTTGCAGATTTATTTTTAAAATTTCAACAATAGGTTTTTCATCATCAACAACAAGAACCTTTTTATCCAAACCTTCCACCCCTATTCCTTTGGTTTAATACGAAACAAAACTAAGCGGATTTACAAACACACCATTTTTCTTTACCTCAAAATGAAGATGCGTTCCCGTACTTCTGCCGGTATTTCCCATTTTTGCAATAACTTCACCTTTTGCAACACGTGCACCTTTTTTAACACACAACGATGCACAGTGACCATATGCTGTCTGATATCCGTTTTCGTGGTTTATAACAACATAATTGCCATAACCCGACATCCACCCTGCATATGTTACAACGCCACCATCCGCGGCTTTTATATTTGAATTATATGAGCCTGCAATATCAATGCCGTTATGTCTCCTTCCCCAACGTGAACCATATCGAGAAGACAAACTACCATATGACGGTTTAACAAAGCTGCCTGAGCCAGTTGTTTTTGGACGCGCCTTTGTTCCAATTTTTTCAATCTGTGCAATAGGTTGAGTTATGGTTTCGCTTGCCAAAATTTCTTTTGATTTTTCAACACCATTAATTTTTGTAACCTTTGCCTGAATCTTAGCGCTGCCCTTAACGCCCTTTTGCGCAACAACAGTCGTATTTTCATATATCGTATTATCATTTATTTTTTCAATCTTATACGGAACATCTTCAACAGAAGAAACCGTCTGAACTGTTCTGACCGAAAGGAGCGGGACCGCCTCTTCAACCCGAATTTCAAGTCCTTCTTTTATATTGTCACTAAGGTTATCATTAATTGCAAGCAATCGTTCAACGCTCGTGCCAAATTTTGACGCAATATCCCAAAGAGTATCGTTATTTTTAATAACATAAGTACCAATTTCTTTTGTGTTTCCTGAAAGTATGTTTACCGCTTCATCAGGTGTTTTAAGCATTGCAATACTCAAAAATTCGCGCTTAACATCAGTTTTTTCACAAAAATCAACACTCATATCTTCAGTGATTTTTGTGCCAACCTGTTTTTGCATATATTTCTCAAGAACCCATTCTGCCGCCTCACGTTCAGCAACACCTAAAACGGCTTGACCATCAACATAAATAGCCCAACCTTCAACCATTGTTTCAATATTAGAAAGCAATTCCTTCTTTATTGCAGATTTATCTGCCAACTTTTTATCAGAAACAAGTCTGCGAACAAAAGCAGGCTCCTTTTCATAAGTTACATTCTCTCCAAGATATTTTGAAACATCCGCTTTAACATCTTTAATTGCATCAAACACTACGTCTTTATCGGTTACTATACCAATGTTTTCACCATCAACAAGCACTTCATAACCAAGACTGAAGTCCAATGCATTAATAGATACACACACTAAAATAGCCACACAAAGCGTTATTGCCCCGTTTAAAATTTGTGGCTTAAATTCATGCCAAAGTTTCGCAACACCTTTTTCATAAGAATTATATGATGAAAATCCTCTGTTTTTTCTTTTCTTATTTATATTTACAAGCCCGTCAAAAACGGATTTTTTCTTATTATTTTTTGATAAAATCTCTCTCGGGGTGAAAACTTTAATCTCGTAATCACTCTCAGAGTTACGCTTGTTAAGCTGCAAAAAACCACCTCACTACTAATAATATCCTTGCTTATGATAACATATAGTTGTTAAATGTTTTTAAAATAATTGTTACATTATTGTTACATTCTTGTTACAACATCATTATAATACAACAAATCGACAAAAAAATCAAGCTTTTTTTTAATTTTCTTTTCTGAAAGGCTTAACTTTATCAACAATGGCAACATCAACCAAAGCATCTGTCAATATTCCATCTTTTTCATAACTCTCTTCAAAGACCTTACCTTTTATTCTTATTGTGTTCAAAATTCCTGCGTCTTTATATGGTATCAAAAGCCTCATCCTTTCAGATGATGGCTTAAGCGCCTTTGATATTTCGTCAAGAAGTTTATCAATTCCATATCCGCTTTTTGCAGATATGAAAACAGTCTTTTCGCCCATCACCACAGTCTTATCGTCCAAAACATCACATTTATTTGCAACTGTCAGCATCGGGATTGCCTCGCCGCCTAATTCAGCAATCAAATCCTTGGTTATTTTTATTTGTTCATCAACGTCATTCGAAGTAATATCACATACATTCAATATCAAATTTGATTCAACCGCTTCTTCTAACGTTGATTTAAACGCTTCAACCAGATTATGCGGAAGTCTGCTCACAAGACCAACCGTATCAATAAGCATAACACTTCTTCCATCTGGCAATTCAAGTGCTCTCGCAGTCGGGTCAAGAGTTGCAAATAACATGTTTTCAGCCAACACGCCCGATTCTGTTAAAGTATTAAGTAAAGTCGATTTCCCCACATTTGTATAGCCAACAATAGCAACTGTTGTAATTCCATCCTTTTTTCTTCTTGCTCGTTGTTGCTTTCTTCTTTTTGCAAGCTCTGTTAAGCGTTCTTCAAGCTTTTGTATTCTATGATGAATATATCGTCTGTCTGTTTCGAGTTTTGCCTCACCTGGTCCTCTTGAACCAATTCCTCCACCTTGACGTGAAAGGACTCTTCCTAATCCCGCAAGTCTCGATAGACGATATTTTAGTTGCGCTAATTCAACTTGAAGTCTTCCCTCTGCACTCCTTGCACGCTGCGCAAAAATATCGAGTATAAGCATTGTTCTGTCGATAACATCAACATCGGTTGCATCCTCAATATTTCGCATCTGCGATGCCATCAATTCATGATTAAATATAACCATGTCAACTTCGTTTGCATGGCAAAAATCAGCAATTTCCATGAGTTTTCCTTTTCCCACGCAACTTGCCGGGTCAAACCTCGTTGTTTTTTGAACAAAATGTGCAATAACTTTTGCTCCCGCCGTCTCCGCAAGGCTTTCAAGCTCATCCATAGAGCGTTCCATATTAAACGCACCTATATCAACACCGCAAAGAACAGCAATAGGTTTTATTTCCTCTGTTGCAATATTTTTAATTTCACCAGACAAAATCATTCCTCCCGATATTCCACGCCAACAAGAGTTAAGCCCTTTGCAGGCAAAGTTTCGCCCGCATCATTTCTGGAGCCGGTTTCAAAAACCATTTTAACACTCTCGGGCAATCTTTTCCCAAGTCCTGCTTCAACTATTGTTCCCGCCATAATTCTTACCATATTATATAAAAATCCGTTTCCCGTAAATTCTATCTTTATTTCATTTCCATTTTGAGTTATTGTTGCACTATATATCGTTCGTATTGTTGATTTTTTATATCTCTTCACCGACGAAAATCCTTTAAAATCATGCGTTCCTAAAAAATATTCCGCTGTTTTTTTCATTGCACCAACATTAAGCTCATTTTCTATTTTATGCATATATCTGTTTTCAAAAACGTTGGGTAAACTGCTGTTCCAAATTCTATATACATATGTTTTTTTCACCGCAGATAATCGACTGTGAAATCGTTCGTCAACTATAGAAACATCAAGCACGCCGATATCTTCGGGAAGATATTTGTTAATATATTCCATTATTTCTTGAGGTTCAAGAGATGTTTTAATTTTAAAATTGGCCGTCTGTAACAAGGCATGAACTCCCTTATCTGTTCTTCCCGAACCATGAATTTCCACCTTGTGTCCGGTCATTTTAGAGAGTATATCCTCCAATTTTCCCTGAATTGTGTTTGGGGTATTTCCTTGACGTTGCCAACCATTATATCTTGTTCCATCATATTGAACAAGTATTTTAAAATTCTTCATCTTTATCCCTCTATTACTTGCTTAGATATTGTTTCATAACATTTCTTGCAATCGGTGCCGCAAGGTCACCACCACTGCCGCCTCTGTTTTCTAATATAACAGCAACAGCGATTTCCGGATTTTCAGCAGGAGCAAAACCAACAAACCAAGCATGGTCTTTTTCCTTTTCGTTTTCTGCCGTTCCCGTTTTGCCAGCAACCGTAACTCCACTTATCTGTGCCTTAGTTCCTGTTCCTTTTGCGACAACCTCAACCATCTGTTCTTTTAAATATTCAGCACAGGTCTCATCAATTGCACGTGCCATAAATCCACGTTTTCCCCGCCTGATAATTGTATCGTTTTTTGTTATGGTATCAACAACATATGGTCTGACAATATTCCCACCATTTGCAACCGCACTACAAATAACTGCCATATTCATCGGTGTTACAAGTAATTGGCCTTGACCAATCGACACAAGCGCCGCATCCGTATCATTCATTTTTTTATATTGAATCTGACTTTTTGACATTGGAACATCAAAAATCGGCTCTTTACCTATCCCAAACCTCCCTGAGATTTCCAACACCTTTTCACTTCCAAACTCATTGCCAACAGTGCAAAACACCTGATTGCTTGATAATTGAAACGCTCTTTCAAGCGTAATCTCTCCATATGCTTTTTTATTATAATTATCAACTTTAACATTGCCAATTTCAAAGGCACCTGTATCCTCAAATACTCTCCCCTGCATTCCGTTTTCAAAAGCAGATGCAAGTGTCACAATCTTATAGGTTGAGCCCGGAGGATAAAGTCCCTGAATTGTTCTAGCTAAAAGAGGTGTGTCTTCATTCTCAACAATTCCGTTCCACGACTTTTCCAAAGATGCTGAATTAGGGTCAAAATCAGGAAGACTCACCATAGCAATTACCGCACCATCCTTAGGATCCAATGCAACTAATGCACCTTTTTTACCTCGCATTTGTTCATAAGCATATTTTTGCATTTTATTACTTATGGTTAAATTTAAATCAAAGCCTTTTTTCTTGTCGCCCTGAAACAAAGCAAGGTCATCCTTACCCAAAAGTTCCGAGTCATATGCACGCTCAAGGTTACTTTTTCCATATACCTGTGAACAATATCCAATAACATGACTATATAACCTTCCTTGAGAATAAACTCGTTTTGCTGTTTCATCTTCATCATAAACAGTTTCTGCAAGCACAAGTCCGTCTTTATCATAAATACTTCCTCGAGTGGTATATCTTTCATCGTCCCATTGTCTTCGATTATATGGATTTGTTGAAACCTCTTCAGCGTTGAACATGTTAAAATACATCAAATATGTGAGCAAACAAAGAAACATTGCTGATATAGCAATAAGAACATATATTATCCGCTTATTTGTCTTCATTATGCCCACCTCCTCTTCTGTCCTCTATAGCTGAAATTGCTTGCATTATGCCTAAAGACGCAAGACTCACAACAATTGACGTGCCGCCATAACTAACAAATGGCACCGTTATTCCCGTAAGTGGAATAAATTTTATAACTCCGCCAATTATTACAAACGTCTGCACAGCAAACATAAGCGAAATTCCAAGACCCACTGCCTTGTTATATTCATTCTGAGTATTAAGCGTAATTTTAAAACAACGATATGCCAAAAGGAAAAATAATATTATTACTGCTGCTCCACCAAAAACTCCCATCTCCTCACATATTGCCGCAAAAATAAAATCCGTATGCACTTCCGGAACATAATTAGGCGAACCATTTCCGATACCGCGTCCAAAATAGCCACCTGATGCTATCGCAAAAAGTGATTGAGCAATCTGGTAGCCCTTGTTCGAAATATCCTCCCATGGATTAAGCCAAACTCCCACACGAACCTGGATATGATAAAGCAATTTATAGCCTAAAAGTGCTACTATGCTTGCTGCAATAATATTGAAAATTAAAAATCGTCTATCGTTCTCATAAACATAAATCATAAATATAAAAATCGAAAAAACAACAAGAATTGTACCCCAATCTCGTTGCAATACTAAAAACAATATGTAAACATATGTCACAATACCCGTCATCAACATCGGTGAAACTTTGAGAAATGGCTTGTTAAAGCTATTTGAATATCGACATGCAAGAAACATCACATAGATAATTTTAATTATTTCTGAAGGTTGAAATGCAAATGTTCCTATGCTAATCCAATTTCGTGAACCGTTAACAGTCTTCCCGAAAATAAGTGTTATCAAAAAAAGGCACACCCCTGCCAAAGCATAAAGCAACCATAGTCTATCCCAAAAACGAATATTATAAAATATACAATAAGCTGCGAAAAAAGTTATTCCGCCTAAACCAATCCACAAAATTTGTCTTGCACCAATTACTATATCAATTCTGCAGAGCATCAAAATTCCAATAGACATAAGCATTGATGCAATAAGCACCAAAAACTTATCTCCCATACGGCAAACAACCAAAATTGAATATATCAGAACAAACATTCCCATAACTCCGAGTCCAACATATAAGACATCGGTACGATAACCATTTGCCATATAAAGAAGAATAAAACCTAAAATATTTAACATTATTAACAAATACGCAGGCAGCTTATAGTTCACATGTTTCATAAGCAATCACTCCCAAACAAGAATTAACTATTCCTCTTCAAACGTCATGGCAACACCGCCAAAGGAAATTTCATCTCCATCATTCAATGTCATCACTCGGGTCAGTTCCACATCGTTAAGATATGTTCCGTTTTTACTACCCATATCGCCAATATACCAAACATCATCTTCACACCAAATCTGGCAATGTTCCACCGATAAAAACATATTTTCAATCACTATATCGCACATTTTTCCTCTACCAATAACAATTGGTTCCTCTCCAATACGATAAAATGTTTTCATGCCGCTTTCTGCTGCTTTATCTGTTTTTATTGTACGTAAAACTGCGGTTTTTTCTTCCTTTTCAATCATTTCATCATCACATATGTCATTATCTGTTTCAACCACATTTTCATTCTTATTCATTTTCTTAATATCCATATAGATAAGTGCAATTACGCTAAAAATAAATAAATATATAATTGTTGTGAACACATAACTCAAAAGAGATGACACCAGACTGTAAACTGACATAAAAATCCCCATTTCACCAAGAGGGAGATTGAAAAATCTCCCTCCTTTTATATTATTTTTGCTCGGAATTAACCATATTACCTAAAAATTCGTAAAGGTTAACTGTCACCGACATATTATCATAAATATTCTTATTAAGTTTCGTTTTTGATTTTTTGTTAATCACATCCAAACACTCATCAGCGCTAAGCATTCTGTCAACACGTTTTATTATGTGATAGCCAAAACTTGTCTCAACAACATCACTAACTTCACCAAGTTCAAGTTCAAATGCCGCATCAACAAACTCTTTTGGAAGATTTTTTTCATCGTTTGAAAAAGTATATCCCGATTTAGGTTGCTGACTATCTCCACTATTTGCAGCCATTAACTCATCAAAATCTTCGCCTGCTTTAATTTTAGCAAGAACATCTTCTGCTTTTTTCTTTGCAGAGTCTACTTCTTCCTCAAGTTCTTTCTTTGCCTCTTCTTCATCCAATTCCTCTGTTATTTCACTTGAATCAGGAGTAATCATTATATGTTTAGCGGTTATTTTGGATTCATCAGCCATATTTTTTGCATCTTCTAAAGATACATATTTTTCAGCATTTTCAAAAATGTCATTATATACCATTTGCATCAACGCTTGTATTCTTTGGAACTCAATTAAAGTCTTTTCGTCATCATATCCACTTTTTTTGAGAACTTCATCATATTGATCTCCATATTGTTGTTTTAATCCATCAATCCAATCGCTAAGTTCTTTTTCATCTTTCTCAGTGAAATTAACACCATTTTTCTTGCCCTCTGAAAGCAAAGCACAATACGTAACAAGTGAATTAACTGCTTGTCCTTTTACATATTCAAGATATGAAAGTTTCGTGCCCTTTTTTTCTGCATTCCAATCAAAGTTGTTAAGGTCAACTTTTTCGCCACTTTGTATGAGTGCAACAACTTCGTTAAGAGCCATTGAGTTAGTCATATATTGAAGCAACCCACGGCTCACCCCAACATTATTAATGGTGAGTGCTGGTGCATCTTTACCCTTAACTATTGACATTACAGGGTTTTCATATTTGATATCATATTTTGCTGTTTCATCATCACGCGACATCAATCTTGCTTCAATTGGATTGCTGACCACAGTGTTGCTTCCAATACCATTAGTAACACATACATGCCATATAGCAAATATAACTACAATAGCTGCAACTATTACACTTATTTTTGAAGCAAGCTTCTTTAATCTTTGTTTTTTAAACTCTGTCTGGAAAGCCTCAGCATCTTCATCAAAAAGAATCATGGATTCTGCATCTTCATCATCCATCACAAATTCTGTCTCATCTGTGCTTTCCAATTCTGTTTCCTCATCCGCACATTCGTTTTCATCACAAACATCTTCACTTTCTTCTGTGTCAGAAGCTTTAGTCACTTCAACTATCTCATTCTCCTCTGCGTCAGGAATTTCAGCTACTTCAAGTATCTCGCTTTCTCCTGCGTCAGGAACTTCAACCACTTCAACTTTCTCATTTTCTTCAGTTTCCTGGTTTTCAACTATTTCAGTCTCTTCATTTAAAACTTCTTCATTCTCTATTCTTTTTTCATTTTCCATAAATATGATTCTCCATTTCTTTCTGATTACACAATTTTATTATACATCATATTTTTAAAATTGGCTATACTTTTTGAATAAATTTTTCAATAATATTTAAATATTTTTTACTGTCTTTTTCTTCATCAAATCTGAATACTATCCTTGGTTTTGTTCCTGTTTTTATTGATACATTATTTTTATAGTCACCCGCCATATTAATAACATTTGTAAGGTCTGGCGCATTTTCGGGATTAAAATATAGATTTATCTGTGTTTTTTCACCTTTGACCTCTGTTATCTTCTTTTCAGAAGCGAGTCTTTTTATCAATGCAATATCCATAAGATTTTCAACAACACATGGAACATCGCCATATCTGTCAAGAAGTTCATCATATACATCGCCTAAATCTTCTCGGCTTTCAATAGCTGCAATTTTTTTATATGCGCTTATTCTTTGGCCATGTGCCGATATATATTTTTCAGGAATATATGCACTAACAGGCATATCAATTGTTGTTTCAATCTCTGGCTCTGTTTCAATTCCTCGCATCTCACCAACTGCTTCAGAAAGCAATCTGCAATACATCTCATATCCAACGCTTTCCATGTGCCCACTTTGTTGCGGGCCTATTACGTTTCCTGTTCCACGGATTTCCAAATCCCTTAATGCAATTTTAAAGCCCGAACCAAACTCTGTAAACTCACTTATTGCCCGAAGTCTTTTTTGTGCTTCTTCACTCAGCACCTTGTCTCTTCTGAAAGTCAGATAAGCATATGCAAGTCGATTTGAACGCCCGACTCTGCCTCTTAATTGATATAGTTGTGCCAATCCAAGCCTGTCTGCATCCTCAATTATTATAGTGTTAACATTTGCAATGTCAAGACCTGTTTCAATTATGGTTGTGCAAACAAGAACATCAATCACACCATCTGAAACATCAAGCATAACACTTTCAAGTTCTTGTTCAGACATTCTTCCATGTGCAGATGCCACTCTTGCCTCAGGAACAAGCGCAGAAATTTCTGATACAGCTCTATCTATCCCCTGAACACGATTATGAAGATAATAAACCTGGCCACCACGTCCCAATTCTTTTACAATTGCTTCTCGAATAATATCTTTATCATATTCCAAAACATATGTTGCCACCGGATATCTGTCACCAGGAGGTTCTGCAATAACACTCATATCCCGAATCCCCGACATTGACATATGAAGAGTTCTTGGTATTGGTGTTGCAGAAAGAGTTAAAACATCAATTTCTTTTTTCATTTCTTTTATTCGCTCTTTATGTCCAACGCCAAAACGTTGTTCTTCATCAATTATCAAAAGCCCTAGCTTTTTAAAATGAATTGACTTTTGCAAGAGTTTATGAGTTCCAATAACAATATCAACTTCTCCGTTTTTAAGTCCCTCCACCACACGCTTTTGTTGTGTTGCAGTGCAAAATCTCGAAAGGGTCGCAATATTAACAGGATAATCTTTCATTCTCTGTTTGAAATTATTATAATGTTGATTTGCAAGAATTGTTGTTGGCACAAGATATGCAACCTGATATCCACTCATCACAGCCTTGAACGCGGCACGCATTGCAACCTCCGTTTTTCCATAACCAACATCACCACAAAGCAGACGTTCCATAGGTCTTGCTTTTTCCATATCCGCTTTAACCTCGTTAATTGAGCGAAGTTGATCATCTGTTTCATCATAAGGGAAAGCCGCCTCAAAATCACGTTGCCATTCAGTATCAGTTGAGAACTGGATACCCCGACTTGCTTCACGTTGTGCGTAAAGCTCAAGCAATTCCTTTGCCATGTCCTGACACGAATCCTTAACTCTTTGCTTTGCCCTATCCCATTCTTGTCCGCCCAAACGGTTAAGTTTTGCCTGACCACTTCCCGTTCCAATATGCTTATAAATCAGATTAAGTTGTTCCGCAGGCACATAAAGGCTATCTCCGCCCTTATAAATTATCTTTAAATAGTCTTTTTCAACACCTTCAACCGTCAATCGTTCAATACCTACATATTGTCCGATTCCATGGTTTTGATGAACAACAAAATCGCCCACATTCAAATCTGTGAAACTATCAATTTTATTCTTTTTATCAACCTTAAACCTTCTTCGTTTTTTTCGTTCCTTGCCAAATATTTCTTTATCACTTATAACAACAACTCTGATAAGCGGATATTCAAATCCTCTCGAAATACCGCCATGAGTTATTAAAATTTTACTCTCCTCAGGAAGCAAATCAAATTCTTTTGCAAGAGTGCATATTATTCCTTCATCCTCTAATTGTTTGCAAAGATTTTCAGCTCGTCTTTCAGAACCCGCAAGAATAATCGTTCTATATTTATTTTTTTGATAAAAGCTCAGCGCATCATAAAAGAATTCTAGTTTACCATTATAATTGTTGAGACTTTTCGCTGTGAAATTAACCAATTTTTTAGGTTTAAAATCCGCGTTTGAATGTGTTAAAGGATTTAGTCCAATAACAAATGCTTTTTCGCATATTTCTTTTATCGTTTCAATTCTTTCTCTGCTATATTTTATATTGTTTCCAATTATTATTCCACGAGAAATCAAGTCTTTCACAGTATCGTTAAAACGAGATTTGCTGATATTATCTGTTTCATTCACTCTTGCCACATCATCGATAAAAACAATAAAATCATCCGAAATATATTCCGCAATTGTTGGAATTTTTTTTGAATAAAGATATGGTATATACTTGTCTCGCGAAGGAAAAGTAACTCCCGACTTAATTCTTTCAACATCCCGTTTAAGTGTTGCTATAAGTTTTATATTCTCTTCTGTTAATTCTGCTTTTTTTTCGAGCTTTGTGATTTCTTTAGAAAGTGTAAGTATTGTATTTTGACGCATTTCTTCGTCTGTTACAATTTCATCCGCAGGAGTAATGCGAGCTTCAACTTCATTCCCCTCGATTGTTCGCTGTGTTTCCGGATAAAAACGTCTGATGGAGTCAACTAAATTATCAAAAAACTCGATTCTTATTGCCGTTTCACTCCAGAAAGGAAAATAATCAAATATTCCTCCACGCACGCTGAATTGGCCTCTGCCTTCAACCATATCCTCACGCTTATACCCAAAATCCACCATTATAGAGCATAAATCTTCAATCTCTATTTCATCATCAATCTTCAGACTAATAGACTTTTTTTCATATTCCTCAGATGGCACAGTTGCACTCAAAAGCGAATCAATTGTTGTAAT
>JAZNGL010000086.1:0-5193 GCA_045576435.1 Clostridia bacterium | reverse complement strand
CCTTTTCGCCATCAACAGAAATTCCGCCCTGTTGAACAAGACGTCTTGCTTCGCCCTTTGATGGTGCAAGCTCAACTGCAGCCAACAAATCAACAATGGTCATTCCATCGCCAAAAACAGCTGTATCAAGCTCAAAAAACGGCATATTTTCATCGCTACCGCCACCTGCAAACAATGAATGAGAAACCTGTTTTGCCTTTTCTGCCTCTTCTTCTCCATGAACAAGAGCTGTGAGATTATATGCAAGAATTTCCTTCTTCTCATTGATGCGACTATCATCCCAATTATCCATTTCTTCAATTTCTTCAATCGGAATAAATGTGAGCATGCGAATGCACTTCATAACATCTGCATCCTCAACATTTCTCCAATACTGATAAAATTCAAAAGGAGTTGTTTTTTGAGCATCAAGCCAAACTGCACCATTTGCAGTTTTACCCATCTTTTTGCCCTCACTGTTGAGAAGAAGCGTGATTGTCATTGCATATGCATCATTTCCGTTCTTCTTACGGATGAGATTTGTTCCTGCAAGCATGTTGCTCCATTGGTCGTCACCGCCAAATTGCATATTACAACCATATTTTTCATTAAGATAGTAAAAGTCATATGCTTGCATTATCATATAGTTAAACTCAAGGAAGCTGAGTCCTTTTTCCATTCTCTGCTTATAGCACTCTGCTCTGAGCATATTGTTAACCGAGAAACAAGCCCCAACATCACGAAGAAGTTCAACATAGTTGAGTTTAAGAAGCCAGTCGGCATTATTAACAACAATCGCCTTGTCATCACCAAATTCAATAAATCTTCCTATTTGTTTGAGAAAGCATTCACAGTTATGCTCAATTGTCTCTGTTGACATCATTGAACGCATATCTGTTCTTCCCGAAGGGTCTCCAACATGACCTGTTCCGCCACCAAGCAAAACAACCGGCTTATTGCCTGCCATCTGCAGTCTTTTCATGAGGCAAAGTGCCATGAAATGTCCAACGTGAAGCGAATCTGCTGTCGGGTCAAAACCAATATAAAATTTTGCGCCTCCGCTGTTGATAAGTTCTCTTATTTCAGGCTCATCTGTTACCTGCGCAATAAGACCTCTTGCTTTTAATTCTTCATAAATTTTCATCTAAAGTTCTCCTCCATTTATCGGCTTTGCCGGATTGGCAGCCATATCTCTTATTTTCTTTATTAAATCATCAATTGCATTCTTTTCAATTGCAAATTCTGCTTTTTGATTTATGAATGCCGCATATGCTTTATCATTAATCTTTGTCAGGCTAATAATCTGAGTTTGTTGACCTGTGTTATAATACACACTAAAGACAATATCATTTGACCTTTTGGGTGTTTCATTAAGTTCGCGCATTATCTTAACGTCACTAAGCTCTTCAATAACTTTATCAAAAGCCTCTTCATTGAGTCCACGGCCATTAATACGATATTCATACCCGTTTCCTGTTGGGCTCTTGGTTATTTTATATTCCTCATCCGAAATCTTGATTGAAAGGCCCGATATTTTGTCGACATCTGCTTTCAAAAGACCTCCCTCAAGCAAATAAAACGGTTCAACATTTAAAACTTCAAGAAGTGTTGAATTTAGTGCAACAACACTATCATCTCCTGCTTTTTGAACGAATACTGACGCTCCATCATTTTTACCGATATATATTGTGCTGACATTTCCTTTAACGCTTATTGTGAGTCTTGACCGCGAATCTTCATCAAGGCCATATATCGCTAAATTTTCAGGTGAATCCTCAACAAATCTTTCAACCTTTATTCCATGAAGCTTAATTAAAATATTCTGCTCAAATTTTTCATCATCAACAGAGCTCGAATAAGGCTTTGTCATGAAATAATGATTTTTTCCGCTTTTTGAAAGTTCAGCGGCAGTCTTAACGCGAACATATATCTCTTCGCCATTGTTATCCTGATATTCATAGTAATCAATATCATTATTATCATCGAGAGCATGAGCAAACACATCAAAATCACGGAGCAGGTCAAGTTTCGGAGCCAAAATATCCCTGTTTGCAGTATATATTGTATATAGAGTATCTCTATCGTCAACCTTAAGTATTGAAAGCTCATGACTTTCGCCAAGGAAAAGTAGCTTTGTTTTTCTTGAATCAGAGAAAGTTATTGTTATTTCAACAACTTTCTCCAAAACAAATTTACTAGAATCTTTTTCTCCGATGATACCATTTGCAGAAATTTTCGATGCTGAATGTATTAGCTTTTCAACCTTTTGGGCATTAAGCTCCGCAATGGGATTGCCTTCAACCACCCATAAATCATTTTCTTTAACGAGTGTATAGCCCTCACCATCTGTTTTAACTTCATATTTGGCAATATCTGAAACTGCACAATCGACGATGACTGAGCTTTTTTTCTTATTCGCCTCATCAATACTGCTTTTCAGATATATCCCACTAAAAACTATAACTATTAATAAAATTATTGCTGTCCAAACCATTAAAACCGTCTGTTTTTTCATTTCATCTCCTCCTGTTCGATATACCAAAATACATTGGGAATCGTTCATTTTTAAAGATGCTTTTTATTCTTCAACAACTGTTTTTATTGAAAGCTCCTTAAGTTGTATTTCATCAACAACATCTGGAGAATTTGTCATAAGTTCAGATGCCGTTTGCACCTTTGGAAAAGCAATAACATCACGGATTGAATCACATCCTGCCATAATCATAACCAATCTATCCAATCCATATGCCATTCCTCCATGCGGAGGTGTTCCATATTTAAACGCTTCAAGCAGATATCCAAAGCGTTCCCAAGCTGCCTCTTTTGTAAAGCCAAGCTTTTCAAACATCTTTTGTTGAAGATCTGTGTTATATATTCTGAGACTTCCTCCCCCGATTTCTGTTCCGTTAAGCACGATATCATATGCCTTTGCTCTGACGTTTCCCGGGTCGGTGTCGAGTTTTTCGATATCTTCATCCATTGGATGTGTGAACGGATGATGTTTTGCAACAAATCTGTTTTCTTCTTCGGAATATTCAAAGAGCGGGAACTCAGTCACCCAAAGGAAATTGAACTTTGACTTATCAATAACATCAAATCTTGTTGCAACTTCAATTCTCAAATTACCAAGTGCATCATAAACAACCTCGTTTTTATCTGCAACAATCAAAATTCCGTCTCCAACCTCTGCATCTGCTTTTTTGAGTATTGCATTAATGGTTTCATCATCAAGGAACTTTGTAACCTGTGAACGAAGTCCATCTTCTTCAACAACAATCCATGCAAGTCCTTTTGCACGATAGGTTTTAACATATTCTGTGAGCGAATCAAGTGTTTTTCTTGTTAAAGATGCCCCCAAGCCTTTAGCATTGATACATCTGACACTTCCGCCCGATTCAACTGCACCGCTGAACACCTTGAAATCACAATTTTTAACCTCATTTGAAATATCAACAAGCTCCATGCCAAAACGTGTATCAGGCTTATCCGAGCCAAAACGATCCATAGCCTCACAATATGGCAATCTTAAGAACGGAGTTTTAACTTCAATCCCAAGAACATCTTGAAAAACTTTTTTCAAAAAGCCTTCGTTTATCTCAATTATTGTGTCAATATCCACAAAAGAAAGCTCCATATCCATCTGTGTGAACTCAGGTTGTCTGTCTGCTCTTAAATCTTCATCACGGAAACAACGTGCAATCTGGAAATATCTATCAAAGCCTGAAAGCATCAAAAGTTGCTTATATTGCTGCGGAGATTGCGGCAATGCATAAAACTTACCGGGATGAACACGGCTCGGCACAAGATAGTCACGAGCACCTTCAGGTGTGCTCTTTGTGAGCATTGGTGTCTCAATTTCTAAAAAGCCTTGGCTATCAAAGTAATCTCTTGCAATTTTGGCAACCTTGTGGCGCATAATCATGTTTCTTTGCATATCAGGACGTCTCAGGTCAAGATATCTGTATTTGAGTCTGAGCGCATCGTTTGTATCGATGTTTTCTTCAATATAAAACGGTGGTGTTTCGGAATCATTGAGTATTCTTATTTCCTCTGCAAAAACTTCAATTTCACCCGTTGCCATATCGGGATTTATGTTTTCAGGAGTTCTTTTTGCAACAGTTCCTTTAACTGCAACAACATATTCGCCCCTGATTTTTTCTGCTTTTTCAAACACAGCTCTATCTGTTTCGTCGTTAAACGAAATCTGCACAATTCCTGTTCTGTCACGGAGTGTTAAAAAGATGAGTCCGCCTAAAAGTCTGTTTTTGGCAGTCCAACCCGTTAATGTTACGGTTTTGCCAACTTCAGAAGCTGTTAATTCACCGCAATAATGCGTTCTTTTTAATCCCTGCATTGTTTCCATTCTATTTTTCCTCCTCGCAAGCTATCACTTTTGCAATCATTGAGGCATCGAGTGCACACTCTTTAACCTCTCCTGTTGCCATATTTTTTAAGTTTGCCTTACCATCATTTATTTCGTTATCGCCAATAACCAAACTAAATTTTGATGAAAGTTTATCAGCATATTTCATTTGCGCTTTAAGACTTCTGCCACACAAATCCTGTTCAGCATGGATGCCGTCGCATCTCAAAGAATAAATCAACTTTTGTGCAAATTTATCTGCCTCCTCACCCATCGTTGCGATGAATAAATCAGGATGAGTCAAATCAGCAAATTCATGCCCTTGCTTTTTCAGAACAAGAATCAGTCTCTCAAGACCTGCTGCAAAGCCGATTCCATCGGCAGGCTTTCCACCAAGTTCCTCAACCAATCCGCTATAACGTCCTCCACCGCAAACTGTTGACTGTGCACCAAGGCTATCCGACGTAAATTCAAAAACTGTCTTTGTGTAATAATCAAGCCCTCTAACGATATCTGGATTTATAACATATTCAATACTCATGTTATCAAGACGGTTTTTTGTTTCCTCGAAATGAGCATGACACTCATCACAAAGATGGTCAACAATTTTGGGAGCATCGGCTGCAATCTTGCTGCAAATTTCAGACTTGCAGTCAATAATACGCATTGGATTTTTATCCAATCTTTCAAGACATGTTCCGCAAAGCTCCGTGCGATATTCTTCAAAATATGCTCTCAGTTTTTCGTTATATGCTTTTTTACAAACAGGACAACCAATACTGTTAATATTGAGCTTTATGCCTTTGATGTTGAGTTTTTTAAGGAACATATATGCAAGCGATATTACTTCT
>JAZNGL010000085.1:0-13133 GCA_045576435.1 Clostridia bacterium | reverse complement strand
ATACATTTTTACAACAATGAGAGAATACAATTAAAAACAAAACTGACACCACAAGAAATGCGATGTCAGTATGTTGCTTAAACTAAATTTTTATCCCATAGGGGTGTTTTTGTGCTGTCTGCACAAACTGGTTCAGTTCATTTTTCCAAGGTGATTTTTTTATTTAATCACTAATTCATCATTTTTAACAGATACATTTATTTTGCTTCCGGCAAGCAAATCTCCGTTGATATACATTTGTGCGAGTTTATCTTCAATATTACGTTCAATATAGCGACGCATTGGTCTTGCACCATATTGTTTACTATATGCTTTTTCGCAGATAAGCTCTTTTGCTTCAGGACTAACAGTGAGTGAAATATCTTTCTCCAAAAGCCCCCGACTAAGCTCAGCAAGCATGAGGTCAATTATTTTAATAAGCTCATCTTTTTTTAGTTCATCAAAGACGACAATTTCATCAACACGATTTAAAAATTCAGGTCTGAAAATTTGTTTGAGAGCCCTTTCTGATTTCCATTTATCAGAAGATGAATCTATTCCTCCGAAGCCTGCAACACCGCCACTGTGGTCGCTACCTGCATTTGAAGTCATAACAATAATGGTGTTTTCAAATGAAATCACTTTGCCGTGACTATCAGTTATTCTGCCATCATCAAGGATTTGAAGAAGCATGTTGAAAACATCGGGATGTGCTTTTTCAACTTCATCAAAAAGAATAACGGAATAAGGATGTCTTCTGACTTTTTCGGTCAATTGCCCTGCATCGTCATAACCAACGTATCCCGGAGGTGAGCCGATGAGCTTTGCAGCAGAATGTTTTTCCATAAATTCCGACATATCTAAACGAATGAGTGCATCTTCCGTATCAAATACTTCTTTTGCAATCTGTTTAACAAGCTCGGTTTTTCCAACACCTGTCGGACCAACAAAAATGAATGATGCGGGACGACGTTTTGTTCCAAGACCTGCACGTTTACGACGAATGCCTCTTGAAACAGCAGAAACTGCTTCGTCCTGACCTATAAGATTTTTGTGAAGCCTTTCTTCGAGATTAACAAGCTTGTTTGTTTCAAATTCAGTTATATTTTTGACAGGAATTTTCGTCCATGCTTCAATAACCATTGCTAAATCATCAGGTGTCAAATAAACGTTATATGCAGTTTTTTCAAGCTCTTCAAGGGAACTTTGAATCTGACATTCACGGATTTTAAGGTCTGCAAGTTTTTCGTAATTGTCGGAATCTGACGTGTCGGAATTTTCCCCCTCAAGTGAAGAACGATTTGCCTCAATTTCAGCAAGCTCTGTTTTAAGTTTTTCAATCTCGATTAACTGTTCATTGTTTAAGTTTGCCCGAGATGCTGCTTCGTCAATAACATCAATTGCCTTGTCGGGTAAAAATCTGTCGGTTATATATCTTTTTGAAAGGATGGTGGCACAACGGATAATATCATCTGTGATTTTAACCTTGTGGTAATCTTCATAATAACCCTTAATGCCTTTTAAGATTTCTATTGTTTCATCAACAGACGGCTCTTCAACCAAAACTGATTGAAAACGGCGTTCAAGGGCGGAATCCTTTTCAATATATTTTCTATATTCTTCAAGTGTTGTCGCACCAATTATCTGAATTTCTCCACGAGAAAGTGCAGGTTTTAAAATGTTACCAGCATTCATAGCTCCGTCGGCATCGCCGGCTTTAGTGAGGACGTGAACTTCGTCAATAACCAAAATAATATTGCCAAGAGCTTTCACTTCGTTGATAAGATTTTTGAGTCTTGACTCAAATTGTCCGCGGAATTGTGTTCCTGCAACCATTGATGCCATATCAATCAGATAAATTTCACATCCAAGAAGTTTTGCGGGGACCGTGCCTTCTGCAATTCTAACTGCCAAGCCTTCAGCAATTGCGGTTTTGCCAACACCCGGCTCGCCAATTAACACGGGATTATTTTTTGTTCGACGATTTAGTATCTGGGTAACGCGTGTCAGTTCGTTATCGCGACCAATAACACGGTCAATAAGACCATCTCGTGCTTTTGCTGTGAGATTTGTACCATACATGTTGAGAAATTTTCTTTTTTTGTCATTTGCCTTTGAGTTGTCTTTTCCTGAACTGCTTCCGTCAACTGTTTCCTTTGGTTTTTCAGCTTTTGGTTTTTCTGAACCCAAAATACTGTTGAGGAAAGAAAGAGGCGATTTTTTAACTGCACCACCATCTTCGCTGTCATCAAATTCATCTGCTTGTTCAACACCGAGCATCTCTGCCATCTGGTTAAAGTCAATATCCTGACCATCACCCATGCTTTCCATCATTTCCATCATTTCGCTATTCATACTATCCATTTCCTCGGGAGTGATACCAAGGTTTTTAATCATACTATTTATGGCATCAATATTAAGTTCTTTTGCACACGAAAGACAGTAGCCTTCGTTGACTTGTTTTCCGTCAGGCTCCATCTTTGTTATAAATACAACTGCCATATTTTTTTTACATCTTGCGCAGAGCATAGCTGACCTCCATTACTTGCTATTATTAAAACATAGTATATCACACAATATATGCTAAATGCAAATCTTTTTTTCATAGCTTTTCAAAAAAAACTACCAAAAATTTAAGGAATTTGCTTAAATCTCTTTACAAAGCGAAAAAATTACTGTAAAATAAAGAATTAGAGTGAAAGTTGTAAGGGAGGATTTACAATGTATGATAAAGTTTCAACTGACCTTTCTTTTGTTGAGAGAGAAAAGGAAATAGTTGAATTTTGGAAAGATAATGACATTTTCAAAAAAAGTATTCAGAATCGTAGCGATGGAGAGGTGTTCACGTTTTTTGATGGTCCGCCGACGGCAAACGGCAAACCACATATAGGACACGTTTTAACCCGTGTTATTAAGGACCTCATTCCACGTTATCGCACAATGAAAGGATATAAGGTTCTTCGTAAGGCAGGTTGGGATACTCATGGATTGCCTGTCGAACTTGAGGTTGAAAAACAGCTTGGTATAAGCGGAAAGCCTCAGATTGAAAAATATGGAATTGAGGATTTTGTTAAAAAATGCAAGAATAGTGTTTTCACATATCAGAGTGAATGGGAAGAAATGAGTGATCGTGTTGGCTTTTGGGCTGATATGGAGAATCCTTATGTGACATATCACAATGATTATATTGAGTCTGTTTGGTGGGCATTAAAGGAAATCTGGGACAAAAAGCTTTTGTATAAAGGCCATAAGATTATGCCATATTGTCCGCGTTGCGGCACCTCGCTTTCAAGCCATGAGGTAGCGCAAGGCTATAAGGATGTTAAGGAAGCATCTGTTACAGTTAAATTCCGCGTTAAAGACACAGAAAACGAATATATCCTTGCTTGGACGACAACACCTTGGACGTTGCCATCAAACGTTGCGCTTTGTGTAAATCCCCATGAGGTTTATGCAAAAATTGAAACAGAGGGCGAAAAATATATTCTTGCTGAGGCTTTGATTGAAAAAGTTATAAAAACAGAATACAAAATACTTGAAAAATATACAGGTACAGAGCTTTGCGGTATGGAATATGAGCCTCTTTATGACTTTGCGACTGTTGATAAAAAGGCATATTTTGTTATAGCTGATAACTATGTAACCATGGAGGACGGAACAGGAATTGTTCATAATGCGCCTGCTTTTGGTGAGGATGACGAGAGAGTTTGCAAAGCAAACGATTTGCCGTTTGTGAATCTTGTAAATCCTCAGGGTAAATTTGTAGATAGAGTTGAACCTTGGAAGGGTATGTTTGTTAAGGATACTGACAAGCTGATTATTCGTGACCTTAAAGAGAGAAATCAGTTGTTCGAGGTTATTGATTTTGAACATAGCTATCCGTTCTGCTGGAGATGTGACACACCGCTTCTTTATTACGCATGCGATACTTGGTTTATTAAAATGTCAGCGGTTCGTGATAAGTTGCTTGCGAATAACGAAACAGTAAACTGGATGCCTGACAACATCAAACATGGACGTTTTGGAAACTTCCTTGAAAATGTTATAGATTGGGGACTTTCACGTTCAAGATATTGGGGAACTCCGCTTCCTATCTGGCATTGTGAATGTGGCCACCATGAATGTATTGGCTCAATTGCTGAACTTAAGGAAAAAGGAATTAATGTTCCTGAGGATATTGAACTTCATAAGCCATATGTGGATAATGTGAAGCTCAGATGTTCTGAGTGCGGTGGTGAAATGACCAGAGTTTCAGAAGTTATTGACTGTTGGTTTGATTCAGGCTCGATGCCATTTGCACAATGGCACTATCCGTTCGAAAACAAGGAGCTTTTCGAAGAGAATTTCCCTGCAAATTTCATTAGCGAAGCAATAGACCAGACTCGTGGTTGGTTCTATACTTTGATTGCAATATCAACGCTTTTGTTTGACAAGTCTCCATATAAGAACGTTGTTGTTTTGGGACATGTTCAGGATAAAAATGGACAAAAAATGAGTAAGCATAAAGGTAACGTTGTAAATCCTTGGGATGTTTTAAACAAGCAGGGCTCAGATGCTGCTCGTTGGTATTTTTATTCAAACAGTGCACCATGGCTTCCTAATCGTTTCTTTGATGAAGCGGTTTCAGAATCTCAGAGAAAATTCTTGGGCACACTTTGGAACACATATGCTTTTTATGTTCTCTATGCTGAGATTGATAACTTTGACCCAACAAAATATGAATTAAACAAAGAAAAACTCACGCTTCTTGATAAGTGGATTTTATCAAAACTCAACGGAGTTATTCGCGAGGTTGATGCTTATCTTGAAAACTATAAGATAACTGAGGCAACTCGCGTAATTCAGGAGTTTACTGATGAACTCAGCAACTGGTATGTAAGACGTTCGAGAGAACGTTTCTGGACGAGCGAGTTGACTGATGATAAGATTTCTGCATATATGACTCTTTATACCGTTTTGGTTGAGTTCTCAAAGGTTTGTGCACCATTTATACCATTTATGACGGAAATGATTTATAGAAACCTTGTGCTGAACGTTGATAAAACTGCTCCTGAGAGTGTTCATCTTTGCGATTTCCCAACGGCAAACACTGAGTTTGACTTTGAGGGAATTGAAACAGAAATGGATGCAGCAAGAAGAGTTGTTATTCTTGGCCGTGCATGCAGAAATGCGGCAAATATTAAGAACAGACAGCCAATTTCAAAAATATACATCCAGACCAACAAGGAAATGGACAGTGTTTATAGGGATATTATTCTTGATGAGCTTAATGTTAAGGAAGTTGAAATAACTGATAATGCAAGTTCGTTTATTGCATATAACTTTAAGCCGCAACTAAAGACAATGGGACCTAAATATGGAAAAATTGTCAGAACCATCTTTGAAGAAGTGAATAAGATGGATGGCGCAGCAGTAATGGCAACACTCAATGCAAACGAAATGGTGAAACTGACAATAGATGGCACAGACGTTGAGTTTGGTAAAGATGATGTTTTGGTTGAGACAATTCAAAAAGATGGCTTTGTTTCAGATAGTGATTCTGAATATACAGTTGTTCTTGACACAAATCTCACAGATGGGCTTATTGAAGAGGGCTTTGTGAGAGAAATCATCAGCAAGGTTCAGACAATGCGTAAAGATAGCGGTTTTGAGGTTCAGGATAACATCAAAATAAGCTGCTTTGGAAGTGCTAAGATTGATGAAATAATCGAAAAAAATAAAGATGAAATTTCGTCACAAACTTTGGCGGTCTCAATTGATAATTCTGATGCAGAGGAAGCAAAGGAATGGAATATTAATGGCGAGAAGGTTAAGATTGCTGTTGAAAAAGTTTAGTGAGAAAGAATAAGATTAAAAAAAGCGTCATGTTTTGACGCTTTTTTTAGTTTTAACAGGTTCATAGAGGTTTTTTTATATCTATCTGTTTGCCTGAGGATTGTAGGTCCGTTCTAATAGATAATCTATGGATACATTAAAATAATCAGCAAATTTGATAAGTTCCTGATAGCCGGCTTCTCTTTCACCGATTTCATATCTTGAAATTGTATTTTGATTCATATTTAAATCCATAGCAAGCTTTAATTGGGTAAAATTATGCTGTTTTCTAAGCTCTTTTAATCTCATAAAATATACCCCCCTTGACTTTATTATACCGTTTTGGTATAATAAAAATATTCCAAATTGGTATAAAGAGGAGGTTATTTTATGAAATTTTCCGTAATTATTCCTGTTTATAATTGTGAAAAAACAATAGAAAGATTATTCAATCAATCTTGAAGCAAGAAGAAAATGTAGAAATAATAGTTGTTAATGATGGTTCTGTTGATAGAACTGAGCAAATTGTGAAGGCATATGGAAAGGATATTTGTTTAAAAATTATAACAAATTCAGGTGTGGCAAATGCTAGAAATGTTGGACTTTCAATGGCGACGGGAGATTATTTTATGTTTGCGGATGCTGATGATGAAATGTTGCCTGGATGCATCAAATACATAAAAGAAAAGATTGAAAAAACAGATGCTGATATAATAAGAATGGAGTATTTTATATCTAGAAATGATAAATTAAGCAAGCCCTTGCGTTATGTATCAGAAGAAAAACTGGTAGAAATTAAGGAGTTTAAGAAATATGTATATCCTAAATTTATAAATGGAATTATGCTAAATAGTCTTTGCATGAATTGTTTTAAGAGGAGTGTTGTTGGCGAGATACAGTTTGAAAAAGATATGGTTACTGCAGAAGATGCATGGTTTAATCTGCAAGCATATTCGCGTGCTAAAAAGGTGTTATTTTTGCCGAAAGAGTTTTACGTTTATTATAGATATGAAAACTCCTTGACGGGTAGCGGAGTATCGATAATAAATAAATATATATGCAATATTAAGCTATCGATTGAGATTATGAAAAAACTAAAGAGTTGGGAAATGAATAATCTTTATTGGTATATAAAAACTATTATAAGGCCTATAAAATTGACATTTGATAAAATAAAAAGAATGTGTATATGTTTAGGTGAAAATTAAAAAGCGTCGGCAAAATGCCGGCGCTTTTTAATATTTTACTTACAACCGCAGCCACCAGTTTGAATACTGCTTATGCCATCAAAGTCGCCACAGCCTTTTTGAGGCGGGAAAAACTCATCAAATGGGAAACGGATGGTGTTAAACAAATCGCATGGATTGTTTTCTGTTGCAGCCGAACATTCCTTGTCTGGGATGCAGAAGTCAACAGCATCGACAAGTAATTGAACAGTTCTTTCGAGTTTCACAATTGTGAAAATACCAAGAGTAACCAGAACTGTTTTACCATCGTCACCGATATAAAGTTCGTCATCGAAACAAGCACAGATGTTTTCGGGGATAGCAAGAAAATGTTCGTGACAATCACAACAACAGCAATCATCCTTACTTACAAGTTTTGCAGAGAGTGCGATTGGGTCAACAACCTCAACAATGGCTTTAGGCATGTTGTTCTTATGCCATATGTCAGAAATATTGCAGTTATCGTTGTCGGTTGATTGGAATATCTTAACATTTCCTTCCGAACCAAAAAGAATAACTTTTTTGTCGTATGTCACGAGCCCCTCAAGCTCTGTTGGACATGAAACACCTTTAAATGCCTCAACGGTAACCTTAATAAAGTATTTAATATCCACTGTGAAAAAGCCGCGATTAAACGCAACCGGTTCAATGGTGGTGTATACCCATATAACCTCAGCTTTTTTTATTTTAACATTGATTGCCTTGTCGATTATTTCCTGAGCAGAGTTTGTGAAATAAACTCTTTGGTCCTTAATACAATCGCGATCACGGCAAGAATCATAAATCTGATCTGTGTGAATACACACAGGGTCGCTGAAACCACATTCACGACGCTCGCATTTTTCTTCAAGCTCAGAGTATCTGTCTGCGATAACTCCGGCAGTATTATTGTTTCTTTCTGTTTTATCAGCCATAAAAATCCTCCTTAATTCAAAAAAATATTTTGTTTGACTTCATTATCATATTATGATAAATGGGGAAAAGAGTTCCGGGAGAACATCATTTCGAACAAAAATCAAAAAAAATAATATTCTATATAATGAGAAAGTGTCGGGAGGCGAAAATTGTGTTTTGTGAAAATATAATTTTAAAGAAGAAAAATGGTGAGGATGGATTTTATCTTTCGAGGTCAGAAAATAATGAACTTGCTTGCAGGGAAATAATTGGTGGTGAGCTTGCAAAAATGCAGAGTATATTATCATCGGATATTAATGGAACGGATTTTGATGCAATCATAGATGAAAATGACAATTTACACATAATAACCGGAGATAAAGATGGAGATGTTTTTTATTTAAGACATTCAAAAGAGAGATGGGAAAGAAGGTGTGTGCTTCATGCACCTAAAAATTCGTTGACGGGAACAAAAGATTTTTTTGTTTTTTCGCAAAAACAAGGACTTGTGTTGATTTATATTACATGGTATAAAAAGGAGAAGGTGCTTTGCTATCAACGGTTAGCGGAGAAAATAGAAAGACCGATTGCTATAGCAAAAATCAGTAAAGAAAGGTGCGAAATATTTGCCCTGCAAGATACGAAAGGGAATATTTCGGTTTTTTATATTGATGAAAAGTCCGGTGAATTGGGAAGGAAAAAGTATATATATGAAGAAAACAAATGGAGCGATTTCGAGGTATGGGAGACAGAATGCGGACTGAGTGAAAGCATTTTTGCAATATCAAAGGAAAATAAATTGTATCTATGTTACAAAAAAAGAGGGAACATAGCGTTCAGGTGTATTGAGGATGGGCAGACAATAACAAAGGAACAATTTTTAACACAAAGACACAATAAAGATTGTTCAAAGTTTGTTTTAGACATGAAAGAAAAAGAAGTGAGGCTTTTCTGGGGAAACGGTCAAAAAATTATCAGCGCAAACAGAGCAGAAAATAATAAAAGATGGAGCAGACTTGATAAAAAAACTATTGAGAATGCAAAAAAAATTGAAGTTTTCAAGTTTTGTAAGATGGGCACAGATGCTACATATGGATTAGGGTATTTAATGAGTGATCGTGTGTTTATAGCCGACGATTCAAAAGAATATTTTGAGAGGAGAAATGCATATAAAAAAGTATCAAATGTTAAAAACAAACAAAAAATCGAAACGCAAAAAAAGCTAATCAGGGAACAACTTGGAATTGGACTTTTTGATAAAAAACCAGATGAAAAAGAACATAAAGAAAACATAGATTTAGATTTTGGGAGAGTTGTTAATATGATAAATTTATTGCAAGAAGAAATAAAAAATTTAAAAAACAAACTTGAAGAAAGTAAAAGGTAGACAAGGTGCAAAAATTTTAGTGAAATTAGACAAAATTTAAAAAAAATATTGGATGTATTTTGGTTGAAAATTTTTTGCTTTTGAAGTATAATAAAAATATATCTAATGCTTTATGCACATTTTAGGAGGGTTGAAAGTTGAAATTATATGAATCATCAAAAATCAAAAACTTTTGTCTTTTAGGGCATGGAAACTCAGGAAAGACGTCCCTTGCTGAAGCTATGCTTCACACTGCAGGTTCAATAGAGCGACTGGGCAGAACTCAGGATGGCAACACAGTTATGGATTTTGATCCTGAGGAGGTTAAGAGAAAGTTTTCGATAAGTACAGCGGTTGCGACTTGCGATTGGAGTGGCACCAAGTTTAATATTATTGATACCCCGGGCTTTTTTGATTTTGTCGGAGAAGTGCAACAGGGCATTCGTGTGGCAGATGCCGCAGTAATCGTGTTGAGCGGTAAGTCAGGTTTGACAGTTGGAGCCGAAAAGGCGTGGAAATATACTGAAGATATGGGTATTCCCAAGATTATCTTCATTAATAAAGTTGATGATGAACGCGTAAATTATTATGGCGTTTTGGAACAATTAAGAGAAAAATATGGTAAGAAAATAGCACCTTTCCAAGTGCCGATAAGGGAAAATGATGCAATTATAGGATTTGTTAATGTTGTTGAAGGTGAAGCAAGAAAATTTGAGGGCGGAAGAACAATTACAGCTTCAATGCCTGAGGGTATGGAAGATGATATTGCGCCTATCAGAGAAATGATTAATGAAGCAGTTGCTGAAAGCTCTGAGGAATTAATGGATAAATATTTTGCAGGTGAGAGCTTTACGCTTGAAGAAACTTATGCAGCTTTAAGAAGCGGTGTTGCAGCTGGCGATATCGTTCCTGTTCTTTGCGGAAGCGCGTATAATGAACTTGGTGTTTCTTCGCTAATGAATGCAATTAATGCGTATTTCCCAGCATCTGATTCGTCAGAGGATTTCTTTATTGCAAAGAAACCTGACGGAACTGATGCAAGAAGATTGGTTTCAGTTAATGACCCGTTGGCGGCATTAGTGTTCAAAACGGTTGCAGACCCATATGTTGGTAAGCTTTCATATTTTAAAGTATATTCAGGAATAATGACACCTGATACCAGCGTTTATAATTCGGTTAGCGAAACAAACGAGCGTATTGGTAAGATTTTTGCAATTGTTGGTAAAAAACAGATTGAAGTTGAAAAACTTAATGCGGGTGACATAGGTGCAGTTACAAAGCTTGCTAACACTAACACGGGAGATACTCTTTGTAGCCTTAGCGATAGAATTGTGATTGATGGCATTGAGTTTGCAAAACCAAACACGTCTTTAGCAGTTGTTCCAAAAGCAAAAGGTGATGAAGATAAAATCAGCCAAGGGTTGAATAAACTTATGGACGAGGATAAAACATTTAGTGTTGAAGTTAACACTGAAACTCATCAGACGTTGATAAAAGGTATGGGCGACCAACATATAGATATTTTGGTAAGCAAGCTTAAAAATAAGTTTGGCGTTGATGTTGCTTTAAATGAGCCAAAGGTTGCTTATCGTGAAACTATACGCAAGACTGTTAAGGTTGAAGGAAAACATAAAAAACAATCTGGTGGTCATGGTCAGTATGGACATGTGTGGATTGAATTTGAGCCGTGCGAGAGTGATACATTAATTTTTGAAGAAAAAGTATTTGGTGGAGCAGTTCCAAAGAATTATTTCCCTGCAGTTGAAAAGGGACTCCAGGAAAGCATGAAGAATGGTGTGCTTGCAGGATATCCGGTTGTTAATATTAAAGCAACATTGCTCGATGGTTCATATCATCCTGTGGATTCTTCTGAAATGGCGTTTAAGACAGCAGCATCTCTTGCTTTCAAGGCGGGAATGGAACAAGCGAGTCCTGTTCTTCTTGAACCAATAGGACACCTTAATGTTTATGTGCCTGATAGCTATACAGGTGATGTTATTGGTGATATTAATAAACGCCGTGGCCAGATGCTTGGAATGACGCCTCAGGGTGACGGAATTACGTTGATTGAGGGTGAAGTTCCAATGGCTCAGATGCATTCATATTCATCTGATTTGCGCTCAATGACACAAGCAAAGGGAAGCTATGATTTTGAATTTGAAAGATATCAGGAAGCACCGCCAAATGTTGTTGAAAAGGTAATTGCAGAGAGGAAAGAATAGAGAATAGAAAATATTTAAAATAGCCTTCCAAAATCTTGGGAGGCTATTTTTTGGAGATATAAAGTTGTTTTTATCAAAATTTAGAAAAAAGCTTCTGGAATGTAAAAAATTAATAGAAATAAATAGCACATAATTATTGACTAAAAAATTTTTATGTGTTATAATTAGCTGTAAAGTGGTATTAAATTGTTTTTTTCATTTAATTTATGAAAACACACACAACACTTTTAATATAAACTACAAAAAATAAAAGATGTGGAGCGGTTTTATGGAACAATTTGAAGAAATAAATTTAAAACGAATATTTGACGCATTAATTTCCAAAATAGCCTTTATTGTTGCTTTTACATTTATTGTCGGCATAGGTGCGTTTGTCTATAGTGAGACAATGGCTACGACGAAATATGCATCTTCTGTTTCGTTATATGTTAATAACGAGCAAAGCAAAACAACAAAGAAAGTTTTAGGCTCAGATATTGCGGCTTCGCAGATGTTGGTCGATACGTACATAGTAATGATAAAAAGTAATACCGTGCTTGACCAGGTTCTCAATATTCTTGTTCAAAACGGAGTAGAGGGATATACTGTTGAAAGCTTAAGAAATTGTATATCTGCAGTAGCGGTTGATGAGACTGAAGTGTTTGAAATTACCATAACTGCAGAAAATCCTGCGCAAACATATATGATAGCCAATGTTATAGCGGACGTGGCTCCTAAAATTATACAGGGTTTCGTTGAAGCAAGCTCAATAAAGGTCATTGACTATGCGAATGAAGGCAAAAAGGTTTCGCCAAATGTTAAGCAAAATACCTTGATTGGTTTGATTATAGGTTTGATTTTGGCTTGCGCTATTGTTGTTGTTGGTGAAATGTTTGATATGAGAATAAAAACAGAGGACGATTTAGATGCATGGGAAATTCCTGTTTTAGGAATTATTCCGGATATTGATCTGGCACATGGTGGAAGAAACGGATATTATTATTACCGAAGGCATAAAAAATCCGATGAACATCATAATGAAAGGAAGGTGAGTGAGGATGCAGGAACAGAAAGACATGCAAGTAAAGATGAGCTTGGTTCAAAAGCTAAGACAAATTCCAAGTAATATTGCACGTGAAAAGAAAAACAAAATGCTTTTGCACAGCAAGGAAAATGCTAAAGACAGAATTTTAAATGAAAAAAGCTCGTTTCAGGTTAGAGAATCATATAAAGCTCTTAGAACAAATTTAACTTTTTCATTACCATCAGAAGGCTGCAAAAAAGCGATTATCACAAGTTCTCTTGCATCTGAGGGAAAAAGCACCAACTGTTTGAACTTGGCAATTACTTTTGCAGAAATGAACGCAAAGGTTCTTGTAATTGACTGTGACTTAAGAAGACCTAATCTTTCTAGATTATTAGAAGTTTCAAACTCACCAGGCCTTAGTAATTATTTAGCAGGAATGAATACTATTGATGAAATTTTGCATGAATCAAAGTATGAGAATTTAAGCTATATAGTTTCAGGTAGTATTCCACCAAATCCAATAGAGCTTTTGAGCCTTAATAGCATGGGTACTTTAATTTCTGAGCTTGAGAAGAAATTTGATTATATTTTCTTTGATACTGCTCCAATTAATTTGGTGGCTGATA